>NZ_JAWRYD010000059.1:0-18163 GCF_046534765.1 Burkholderia sp. SIMBA_062 | reverse complement strand
AAGAAGGTCTGCGCTTCGCAATCCGCGAAGGTGGCCGTACCGTCGGCGCCGGCGTCGTCGCCAAGATCATCGAGTAAGCCAGTTATTCGTTGATCGACAGTTTTGGGGCTGGCAGCAGCCGGCCCCAACATGGTTTAGGGGTATAGCTCAACTGGCAGAGCGTCGGTCTCCAAAACCGAAGGTTGGGGGTTCGATTCCCTCTGCCCCTGCCAAAAATCGCCACGTGGTCCCACGTGGCATTTGTTTTAAGGTGTTATGGCGAATCCATCCGTCGAAACTGTAAATACCTCCGGCGATAAGCTGATGCTGGCCCTGGGCGTATTGTTGGTCTTGGCCGGATTCGTGGGCTTCTTCTGGCTGGCCAACCAGCAGTGGTATGTCCGCGGTGCCGCATTGGCGGTAGGTATCATCGCCGGCGTGGCCGTCGGTCTGATGTCCGCGCCTGGCAAGAGCCTTATCGCGTTTGCCAAGGATTCGTACAAGGAAGTCCGCAAGGTCGTTTGGCCGACCCGCAAGGAAGCAACGCAAACCACCCTCGTCGTGTTCGGTTTCGTGCTCGTGATGGCGATTTTTCTCTGGTTGAGCGACAAATCGATCGAGTGGGTGATTTTCTCGGCGATTCTGGGATGGAAATGATATGAGCGATACTCCGGCATCCCCGAGCGGAAAGCGTTGGTACGTCGTGCACGCCTACTCCGGTATGGAGAAGAGCGTGCAACGCGCGCTTCAAGAGCGCATCGAACGTGCTGGCATGCAGGACAAATTCGGCCAGATCCTGGTTCCGACCGAAGAAGTGGTCGAAGTCAAAGGCGGCCACAAGGCTGTGACCGAGCGTCGTTTCTTCCCCGGCTACGTGCTGGTGGAAATGGAAATGACGGACGAAACGTGGCACCTCGTGAAGAATACGGCGAAGGTCACCGGTTTCGTCGGCGGTGCGCGTAACCGCCCGACTCCGATTTCCCCGAAGGAAGTCGAAAAGATCATGTCGCAGATGCAGGAAGGCGTCGAGAAGCCGCGGCCGAAGACCCTGTTCGAAGTTGGCGAGATGGTGCGTGTCAAGGAAGGTCCGTTCACGGACTTCAATGGCACGGTCGAAGAAGTCAACTACGAAAAATCGCGCGTGCGTGTGTCGGTCACCATCTTTGGCCGCTCCACCCCGGTCGAACTCGAGTTCGGTCAGGTCGAAAAAGTTTGATCCCGATTCGGTGGGCAGCCTCGCGGCTGCCCACCTTCGCGCTTACGGCCCGCGTTATGGCCGTTGAGGAGCGTCAGTAGCCAGCGGCGAACGCGCGTTATCACTCACCGAACGCCGCCTGGCGTTCCAACGAGGTTTACAAATGGCAAAGAAGATTGTCGGCTTTATCAAGCTGCAGATTCCTGCAGGTAAAGCCAACCCGTCGCCGCCGGTCGGTCCGGCACTGGGCCAGCGCGGCCTGAACATCATGGAGTTCTGCAAGGCGTTCAACGCGCAGACTCAAGGTATGGAGCCGGGTCTGCCGGTGCCGGTGGTCATCACGGCATTCGCTGACAAGAGCTTCACGTTCGTGATGAAGACGCCGCCGGCGACCGTCCTGATCAAGAAGGCGGCGAAGGTGGACAAGGGCTCGAGCAAACCGCACACCGACAAGGTCGGTTCGATCACGCGCGCTCAAGCCGAAGAAATCGCCAAGACCAAGATGCCGGACCTTACGGCAGCTGATCTGGACGCAGCCGTTCGCACCATCGCTGGTAGCGCACGCTCGATGGGCATCACTGTGGAGGGCGTGTAAATGGCTAAGATCTCCAAGCGCCGTCAGGCATTTGCCGCCAAGGTCGACCGTCAGAAGCTGTACGCGATCGAAGACGCACTGGCACTCGTGAAGGAATGCGCGAGCGCGAAGTTCGACGAATCGATCGACGTCGCAGTCCAGCTCGGCATCGATGCGAAGAAGTCGGACCAGGTCGTTCGTGGTTCGGTCGTTCTGCCGGCAGGTACGGGCAAGTCGGTTCGCGTTGCCGTGTTCGCGCAAGGCGAGAAGGCCGAGCAGGCTCGTGCGGCAGGTGCGGAAATCGTCGGTATGGAAGACCTGGCTGAGCAGATCAAGGCTGGCCAGATGGACTTCGACATCGTGATCGCTTCGCCGGACACGATGCGTATCGTCGGTACGCTCGGTCAGATCCTCGGCCCGCGCGGCCTGATGCCGAACCCGAAGGTCGGCACGGTCACGCCGGACGTCGCGACGGCAGTCAAGAACGCGAAGGCTGGTCAGGTGCAATTCCGTGTCGACAAGGCCGGTATCATCCACGCGACCATCGGCCGCGCATCGTTCGAAGCTGCTGCACTGCGCTCGAACCTGTCGGCACTGATCGAAGCGCTGCAGAAGGCGAAGCCGGCAACGAGCAAGGGTGTCTACCTGCGCAAGGTCGCACTGTCGAGCACGATGGGCGTCGGCCTGCGTGTCGACCAGGCTACGCTGGCAGCACAGTAAGCAAGTATCCGGGCCGCTTCGTTCGCGAAGCGGCCTACATGGGCTTTGGGCGGTTGTTCGTGCAGTAGGGCGGGCAACCGGTTATCAAAGACCGTTGGTGGGGCGCAGCAGGCAGGCGATCCCTTAATTCAAGCCAACGCAGATGGCGAACCCGAAAAAGTTTTGCAGTGGTGAAGCCGCAGGTCGTGAAGCGATTCACGGCGTGAGGTGGAAATACTCCTAACGAGGTCGGACGCCGTTGTTGAACGAGGTGCGTGAGGTTTCGGCCATACCGGCCACGCCGAACGTATCGTTTCTGGAGGCTAACCGTGCCGCTTAATAGAGAAGACAAGCAAGCCGTCGTCGCTGAGGTTGCCGCGCAAGTCGCGAAGGCCCAGACCGTTGTGCTGGCTGAGTATCGTGGAATTGCGGTTGGCGATCTGACCAAGCTGCGCGCGCAAGCGCGTGAGAAGCAGGTGTACCTGCGCGTGTTGAAGAACACGCTGGCGCGTCGCGCTGTTGAAGGTACGCCGTTTGCTCCGCTGGCAGAGCAGATGACTGGTCCGTTGATCTACGGCATCTCTGAAGATGCAATTGCTGCTGCTAAGGTCGTCAACGACTTCAGCAAGGGCAATGACAAGTTGGTCATCAAGGCTGGTTCGTTCGATGGCAAGGTGATGGACAAGGCTGGCGTGCAAGCGCTGGCAAGCATCCCGAGCCGTGAAGAACTGCTCTCGAAGCTGCTGTTCGTTATGCAATCGCCTGTTTCGGGCTTCGCGCGTGCTCTCGCCGCGCTGGCCGAGAAGAAGCAAGCAGAAGCTGCGTAAGCGAACATGCATCAGCGTCACTGATCGCTGGCTGTATCCGAATTCAATTTAGGAGTATTTCAAATGGCAATCGCAAAAGAAGACATCCTGGCAGCAGTCGAAGGGATGACCGTTCTGGAACTGAACGAACTGGTCAAGGCATTCGAAGAGAAGTTTGGCGTGTCGGCAGCTGCAGTGGCAGTCGCTGGCCCGGCAGGCGGCGGCGCTGCTGCTGCTGTAGAAGAGAAGACCGAATTCACGGTCGTCCTGACTGAAGCAGGCAGCAACAAGGTTGCAGTCATCAAGGCAGTTCGCGAACTGACGGGCCTGGGCCTGAAGGAAGCGAAGGACGTCGTTGACGGCGCACCGAAGGCTGTCAAGGAAGGCGTCGACAAGGCTGCTGCGGACGAAGCCAAGAAGAAGCTGGAAGACGCGGGCGCGAAGGTCGAAGTCAAGTAAGTTTCGACGCGCTGTGCGAAGGCTGGCGGTATTTTCACCGCCGGCCTTTTTGTGCTTTGTGGGGACGTTATTCTGGCACTCTTTTGGGAGCCCGAATGATCGGCCCCAGAAGCCAAAGAAAACCGCCAAATCGTTGTCAATGGTCACGATTGGCGTTTCTCTTTGTCTTCTGAAGCGACTGCAGAAGGCAAGTTTGGTCGGGTAGCGGGCAACATAGGCATCCGCTGCCGTCAGCCAGCGGTTGGTAGCGGCCAACCACCAAGCTTCTCGGCTCGTTCAAGCCATCGGGCGGCCATCGGGTCTCAGTCGGTGAACACTCGGGTTTGAAACGTCCAGGTATCCCGCCTCGACAGCACCCGCCGTGATTCGGAGATCGTATGCAATATTCCTTCACCGAGAAGAAGCGCATTCGCAAGAGTTTCGCGAAGCGCTCCATCGTTCACCAAGTTCCGTTCTTGCTGGCCACCCAGCTTGAATCATTCAGCACGTTTCTGCAAGCCGATGTGCCGGGCACGCAACGCAAGCCTGAAGGTTTGCAGGCCGCCTTCACATCGGTATTTCCCATTGTTTCGCACAACGGTTTTGCGCGCCTCGAGTTCGTGAGCTATGCGCTGTCCTCGCCGGCATTCAACATCAAGGAATGCCAGCAGCGGGGCCTGACGTACTGCTCCGCGCTGCGCGCGAAGGTCCGCCTCGTCATCCTCGACAAGGAGTCGCCGAACAAGCCGGTCGTCAAGGAAGTGAAGGAGCAGGAAGTGTACATGGGCGAAATTCCGCTCATGACGCCGACGGGCTCGTTCGTCATCAACGGCACCGAGCGTGTCATCGTCTCGCAGCTGCACCGTTCGCCGGGCGTGTTCTTCGAACACGACAAGGGCAAGACGCACAGCTCGGGCAAGCTGCTGTTCTCGGCACGGATCATTCCGTACCGCGGCTCGTGGCTCGACTTCGAATTCGATCCGAAGGACATCCTGTACTTCCGCGTCGACCGTCGCCGCAAGATGCCGGTCACGATCCTGCTGAAGGCCATCGGCCTCACGCCGGAACAGATCCTCGCGAACTTCTTCGTGTTCGACAACTTCACGCTGATGGACGAAGGCGCGCAACTCGAGTTCGTGCCCGAGCGTCTGCGTGGTGAAGTCGCGCGCTTCGACATCACGGATCGCGACGGCAAGGTCATCGTCCAGAAGGACAAGCGGATCAACGCGAAGCACATTCGCGACCTCGAAGCCGCGAAGACCAAGTTCATCTCGGTGCCGGAAGACTATCTGCTCGGCCGCGTGCTGGCGAAGAACGTCGTCGACGGCGACACCGGCGAAGTGATCGCGAGCGCGAACGACGAAGTCACGGAAAGCGTGCTCGAGAAGCTGCGCGAAGCCGGCATCAAGGAAATCCAGACGCTCTACACGAACGATCTGGACCAGGGTCCGTACATCTCGTCGACGCTGCGTGTCGACGAAACGACCGACAGGACGGCCGCGCGCATTGCGATCTACCGCATGATGCGTCCGGGCGAGCCGCCGACCGAAGAAGCGGTCGAGGCGCTGTTCAACCGTCTGTTCTACAGCGAAGAAGCGTACGACCTGTCGAAGGTCGGCCGTATGAAGTTCAACCGCCGCGTCAGCCGTGACGAGATCACCGGCCCGATGACGCTGCAGGACGACGACATCCTCGCGACGATCAAGATCCTCGTCGAGCTGCGCAACGGCAAGGGCGAAGTGGACGACATCGACCACCTCGGCAATCGTCGCGTGCGTTGTGTCGGCGAACTGGCGGAAAACCAGTTCCGCGCGGGTCTCGTGCGTGTCGAGCGCGCGGTCAAGGAACGCCTCGGCCAGGCCGAAAGCGAAAACCTGATGCCGCACGACCTGATCAACTCGAAGCCGATTTCGTCGGCGATCCGCGAGTTCTTCGGTTCGTCGCAGCTGTCGCAGTTCATGGACCAGACCAACCCGCTGTCGGAAATCACGCACAAGCGCCGTGTTTCCGCACTGGGCCCGGGCGGTCTGACGCGCGAGCGCGCAGGCTTCGAAGTTCGCGACGTGCACCCGACCCACTATGGCCGCGTGTGCCCGATCGAAACGCCGGAAGGTCCGAACATCGGCCTGATCAACTCGCTCGCACTGTACGCGCACCTGAACGAGTACGGCTTCCTCGAGACGCCGTACCGCAAGGTCGTGGACAGCAAGGTGACCGACCAGATCGATTACCTGTCGGCGATCGAGGAAGGCCGCTACATGATCGCTCAGGCGAACGCCGCGATCGACGAGAATGGCCAGCTGGTCGACGAACTCGTATCGTCGCGTGAAGCCGGCGAAACGATGATGGTCACGCCGGACCGTATCCAGTACATGGACGTCGCGCCGTCGCAGATCGTGTCGGTTGCAGCTTCGCTGATCCCGTTCCTCGAGCACGACGATGCGAACCGTGCACTGATGGGTTCGAACATGCAGCGTCAGGCCGTGCCGTGTCTGCGTCCGGAGAAGCCGGTCGTCGGTACGGGCATCGAGCGCACCTGCGCGGTCGACTCGGGCACGACGGTTCAGGCGTTCCGCGGCGGCGTCGTCGACTATGTCGACGCAGGCCGTATCGTGATTCGCGTGAACGACGACGAAGCCGTCGCAGGTGAAGTCGGTGTCGACATCTACAACCTGATCAAGTACACGCGTTCGAACCAGAACACGAACATCAACCAGCGTCCGATCGTGAAGATGGGCGACAAGGTCTCGCGCGGCGACGTGCTGGCCGACGGCGCCTCGACGGACCTGGGCGAGCTCGCGCTCGGCCAGAACATGCTGATCGCGTTCATGCCGTGGAACGGCTACAACTTCGAGGATTCGATCCTGATCTCGGAGAAGGTGGTTGCCGACGATCGCTACACGTCGATCCACATCGAAGAGCTGAACGTCGTTGCACGCGACACGAAGCTCGGGCCGGAAGAAATCACGCGCGACATCTCGAACCTGGCGGAAGTCCAGCTCGGCCGTCTCGACGAATCGGGCATCGTGTACATCGGTGCGGAAGTCGAAGCGGGCGACGTGCTGGTCGGCAAGGTCACGCCGAAGGGCGAGACCCAGCTGACGCCGGAAGAAAAGCTGCTGCGCGCGATCTTCGGCGAGAAGGCATCGGACGTGAAGGACACGTCGCTGCGCGTGCCGTCGGGCATGAGCGGTACCGTGATCGACGTTCAGGTGTTCACGCGTGAAGGCATCCAGCGCGACAAGCGTGCGCAACAGATCATCGACGACGAACTGAAGCGCTACCGTCTCGACCTGAACGACCAGCTGCGCATCGTGGAAGGCGACGCGTTCCAGCGTCTCGCGCGCATGCTCGTGGGCAAGGTCGCGAACGGCGGTCCGAAGAAGCTCGCGAAGGGCACGAAGATCGACCAGGCTTACCTGGAAGACCTCGACCACTACCACTGGTTCGACATCCGCCTGGCGGACGACGAAGCAGCGGCGCAGCTCGAAGCGATCAAGAACTCGATCGAAGAAAAGCGTCACCAGTTCGACCTCGCGTTCGAAGAAAAGCGCAAGAAGCTCACGCAAGGCGACGAACTGCCGCCGGGCGTGCTGAAGATGGTCAAGGTGTACCTCGCGGTGAAGCGTCGTCTGCAGCCTGGCGACAAGATGGCAGGCCGTCACGGTAACAAGGGTGTCGTGTCGAAGATCGTCCCGATCGAAGACATGCCGTACATGGCCGACGGCCGTCCGGCCGACGTCGTGCTGAACCCGCTCGGCGTGCCGTCGCGGATGAACGTGGGTCAGGTTCTGGAAGTGCACCTCGGCTGGGCCGCGAAGGGCCTCGGCTGGCGTATCGGCGAAATGCTGCAGCGTCAGACGAAGATCGAGGAAATGCGCGCATTCCTGACGAAGATCTACAACGACTCGGGCCGCAAGGAAGATCTGGAAAGCTTCACCGACGACGAGATCCTCGAACTCGCGAAGAACCTGCGCGAAGGCGTGCCGTTCGCGACGCCGGTGTTCGACGGTGCGACCGAGGAAGAAATGGGCAAGATGCTCGACCTCGCGTTCCCGGACGACATCGCCGAACAGCTCGGCATGAACCCATCGAAGAACCAGGTCCGTCTGTACGACGGCCGCACGGGTGAAATGTTCGAACGTCGGGTAACGCTTGGCTACATGCACTACCTGAAGCTGCACCACTTGGTCGACGACAAGATGCACGCGCGTTCGACGGGCCCGTACTCGCTCGTCACGCAGCAGCCGCTGGGTGGTAAGGCGCAGTTCGGTGGCCAGCGTTTCGGTGAAATGGAAGTGTGGGCGCTCGAAGCGTACGGCGCGTCCTACGTGCTGCAGGAAATGCTGACGGTGAAGTCGGACGACGTGAACGGCCGGACCAAGGTCTATGAGAACCTGGTCAAGGGCGATCATGTCATCGATGCAGGCATGCCGGAATCCTTCAACGTGCTCGTGAAGGAAATCCGCTCGCTCGGTATCGATATCGATCTCGACCGCAATTAATCGGACTACGGAGAGAAGGCAATGAAAGCTCTGCTCGATCTATTCAAGCAAGTCCAACAGGAAGAAGTTTTCGACGCGATCAAGATCGGTCTGGCCTCGCCGGACAAGATCCGTTCGTGGTCGTTCGGCGAAGTGAAGAAGCCGGAGACCATCAACTACCGTACGTTCAAGCCGGAACGCGATGGTCTGTTCTGCGCGAAGATCTTCGGGCCGATCAAGGACTACGAGTGCCTGTGCGGCAAGTACAAGCGCCTGAAGCACCGCGGCGTGATCTGCGAGAAGTGCGGCGTCGAAGTGACGCTGGCGAAGGTGCGTCGCGAACGCATGGGCCACATCGAACTGGCCTCGCCGGTCGCGCACATCTGGTTCCTGAAGTCGCTGCCGTCGCGTCTGGGCATGGTGCTCGACATGACGCTGCGCGACATCGAACGCGTGCTGTATTTCGAAGCGTACGTGGTGATCGAACCGGGCATGACGCCGCTGAAGGCGCGGCAGATCATGACCGAAGAGGATTACTACAACAAGGTCGAGGAATACGGCGACGAATTCCGTGCCGAGATGGGCGCGGAAGGCGTGCGTGAACTGCTGCGCGCGATCAACATCGACGAGCAGGTCGAGACGCTGCGCACCGAGCTGAAGAACACCGGCTCGGAAGCGAAGATCAAGAAGTACGCGAAGCGCCTGAAGGTCCTCGAGGCATTCCAGCGCTCGGGCATCAAGCCCGAGTGGATGATCCTCGAAGTGCTGCCGGTGCTGCCGCCGGAACTGCGTCCGCTCGTGCCGCTGGACGGCGGCCGTTTCGCGACGTCGGACCTGAACGACCTGTATCGCCGCGTGATCAACCGTAACAACCGGTTGAAGCGTCTGCTCGAGCTGAAGGCGCCTGAAATCATCGTCCGCAACGAAAAGCGGATGCTGCAGGAAGCCGTCGACTCGCTGCTCGACAACGGTCGTCGCGGCAAGGCGATGACGGGCGCGAACAAGCGTCCGCTGAAGTCGCTCGCCGACATGATCAAGGGTAAGGGCGGCCGTTTCCGTCAGAACCTGCTGGGCAAGCGCGTCGACTACTCGGGCCGTTCGGTCATCGTGGTCGGCCCGACGCTGAAGCTGCATCAGTGCGGTCTGCCGAAGCTGATGGCGCTCGAACTGTTCAAGCCGTTCATCTTCAACAAGCTGGAAGTGATGGGCGTCGCGACGACCATCAAGGCTGCGAAGAAGGAAGTCGAGAACCAGACGCCGGTGGTGTGGGACATCCTCGAAGAGGTGATCCGCGAGCATCCGGTGATGCTGAACCGTGCGCCGACGCTGCACCGTCTCGGTATCCAGGCGTTCGAACCCGTGCTGATCGAAGGCAAGGCGATCCAGCTGCACCCGCTCGTCTGCGCGGCGTTCAACGCCGACTTCGACGGTGACCAGATGGCCGTTCACGTGCCGCTGTCGCTCGAAGCGCAGATGGAAGCGCGTACGCTGATGCTGGCGTCGAACAACGTGCTGTTCCCGGCCAACGGCGATCCGTCGATCGTGCCGTCGCAGGATATCGTGCTGGGTCTGTACTACGCGACCCGCGAAGCGATCAACGCCAAGGGCGAAGGCCTGTCGTTCACCGGCGTGTCGGAAGTAATCCGCGCGTACGAGAACAAGGAAGTCGAGCTGGCGTCGCGCGTCAACGTGCGGATCACCGAAATGGTTCGCAACGAGGACACGTCGGAAGGCGCGCCGCAATTCGTGCCGAAGATCTCGCTGTACGCGACGACCGTCGGTCGCGCGATCCTGTCGGAGATCCTGCCGCACGGCCTGCCGTTCTCGGTGCTGAACAAGCCGCTGAAGAAGAAGGAAATCTCGCGCCTGATCAACACCGCATTCCGCAAGTGCGGTCTGCGTGCGACGGTCGTGTTCGCCGACCAGCTGATGCAGTCGGGTTTCCGTCTCGCGACGCGTGCCGGTATTTCGATCTGCGTCGACGACATGCTCGTGCCGCCGCAGAAGGAAACGATCGTCGGCGATGCCGCGAAGAAGGTGAAGGAGTACGACCGCCAGTACATGTCGGGTCTCGTCACCGCGCAGGAACGCTACAACAACGTGGTCGACATCTGGTCGGCAACGTCGGAAGCGGTCGGCAAGGCGATGATGGAGCAGCTGTCGACGGAGCCGGTGACGGACCGCGACGGCAACGAGACGCGCCAGGAGTCGTTCAACTCGATCTACATGATGGCCGACTCGGGCGCCCGGGGTTCGGCGGTGCAGATTCGTCAGCTGGCCGGTATGCGGGGCCTGATGGCGAAGCCGGACGGCTCGATTATCGAGACGCCGATTACCGCGAACTTCCGCGAAGGCCTGAACGTGTTGCAGTACTTCATCTCGACCCACGGTGCACGTAAGGGTCTGGCTGATACGGCACTGAAGACCGCGAACTCGGGTTACCTGACGCGTCGTCTCGTCGACGTCACGCAGGATCTGGTGGTGGTCGAGGACGATTGCGGCACGTCGAACGGCGTGGCGATGAAGGCGCTGGTCGAAGGCGGTGAAGTCGTCGAAGCGCTGCGCGACCGTATCCTCGGCCGCGTCGCGGTCGCGGACGTCGTGAACCCGGAAACGCAGGAAACGCTGTACGAATCGGGCACGCTGCTCGACGAAACGGCGGTCGAGGAAATCGAACGCCTCGGCATCGACGAAGTGCGCGTGCGCACGCCGCTGACCTGCGAAACGCGTTACGGTCTGTGCGCGGCCTGCTACGGCCGTGACCTGGGCCGCGGCTCGCTCGTGAACGTCGGCGAAGCGGTCGGCGTGATCGCGGCACAGTCGATCGGCGAACCGGGCACGCAGCTGACGATGCGTACGTTCCACATCGGTGGTGCGGCATCGCGTGCGGCAGTGGCGTCGTCGGTCGAAGCGAAGAGCAACGGTATCGTGCGCTTCACGGCCACGATGCGTTACGTCACCAACGCGAAGGGCGAGCAGATCGTCATTTCGCGTTCGGGCGAGGCGCTGATCACCGACGATATCGGCCGCGAGCGCGAACGTCACAAAATCCCGTACGGCGCGACGCTGCTGCAGCTCGACGGCGCGGCGATCAAGGCCGGCACGCAGCTGGCGACGTGGGATCCGATGACGCGTCCGATCATCACCGAGTACGGTGGTACGGTGAAGTTCGAGAACGTCGAGGAAGGCGTGACCGTCGCGAAGCAGATCGACGACGTGACCGGCCTGTCGACGCTGGTCGTGATCGACGTGAAGCGCCGTGGTTCGCAAGCTTCGAAGAGCGTGCGTCCGCAGGTGAAGCTGCTCGACGCGAACGGCGAGGAAGTGAAGATCCCGGGCACGGAACACGCCGTGCAGATCGGCTTCCAGGTCGGCGCGCTGATCACCGTGAAGGACGGCCAGCAAGTGCAGGTGGGTGAAGTGCTCGCACGTATCCCGACCGAAGCGCAGAAGACGCGTGACATTACCGGCGGTCTGCCGCGGGTGGCGGAACTGTTCGAAGCGCGTTCGCCGAAGGATGCCGGCATTCTCGCGGAAGTCACCGGTACGACGTCGTTCGGCAAGGACACGAAGGGCAAGCAGCGTCTCGTCATCACGGACCTCGAAGGCAATCAGCACGAGTTCCTGATCGCGAAGGAAAAGCAGGTGCTGGTCCACGATGCTCAGGTCGTCAACAAGGGCGAAATGATCGTGGACGGCCCGGCCGATCCGCACGACATCCTGCGTCTGCAGGGTATCGAGGCGCTGTCGCGCTACATCGTCGACGAAGTGCAGGACGTGTATCGTCTGCAGGGCGTGAAGATCAACGACAAGCACATCGAGGTGATCGTTCGCCAGATGCTGCGTCGTGTGCAGATCACCGACAACGGTGATACGCGCTTCATCCCGGGCGAACAGGTCGAGCGTTCCGACATGCTGGACGAGAACGATCGCATGATCGCCGAGGACAAGCGCCCGGCTTCGTACGACAACGTGCTCCTCGGTATCACGAAGGCGTCGCTGTCCACCGACTCGTTCATCTCGGCGGCATCGTTCCAGGAAACGACCCGCGTGCTGACCGAAGCGGCGATCATGGGCAAGCGCGACGATCTGCGCGGCCTGAAGGAAAACGTGATCGTCGGCCGTCTGATCCCGGCCGGTACGGGTCTCGCGTTCCACAAGGCGCGCAAGGCGAAGGAGATGTCCGACCGCGAGCGTTTCGACCAGATCGCAGCGGAAGAGGCATTCGACTTCGGTACGCCGAGCACGCCGGCGGAAGAGCCGCAACACCCGGCAGCCGAGTAAGCAGCATGGGCGGCGCGAGCCGCCTTGCGTTGCCGTATTCGCTGTCATCGAAGCCGCCCGGCCCGCCGGGCGGTTTTTTTTATCCGTCGTTCACGTTCATGACGGGCTTGCCGCACGGTTGCGCAGGCCCGTCATGCGCGCGCACGAACCCTGTCCGATGGGCCAACGTTTCACGATTCGCCGCGCGCTGCGCGAGCGGGTTGTTAAAATTGCGGTCATCGTTCCGCCGTCCTCGTTCTCATTCATGTCCCGCGCCCTCGAAATCCTCGACGAAGTATTTGGTTATTCCGCATTTCGCGGCCAGCAGGGCGAAATCGTCGAACACGTCGCCGGCGGCGGCGATTGCCTCGTGCTGATGCCGACCGGCGGCGGCAAGTCGCTGTGCTACCAGATTCCGGCGCTGCTGCGCCGCGAGGCGGGGCAGGGCGCAGGCATCGTCGTGTCGCCGCTGATCGCGCTGATGCAGGACCAGGTCGCCGCGCTCAGCGAAGTCGGCGTGCGCGCGGCGTATCTGAACTCGACGCTGTCGGGCGCCGAAGCCGCGGCGACCGAGCGCGCGCTGCGCGAAGGCGAGATCGATCTGCTGTATGTGGCGCCCGAGCGGCTGATGACGGGGCGCTTCCTCGAGCTGCTCGAACGCGCGAGGATCGGCCTGTTCGCGATCGACGAGGCGCACTGCGTGTCGCAGTGGGGTCACGACTTCCGTCCCGAATACATTCAGCTGTCGGTGTTGCACGAGCGCTTCCCGTCGGTGCCGCGTATCGCGCTGACGGCCACCGCCGACGCGATCACGCGCGACGAGATCATCCATCGCCTCGCGCTCGACGATGCGCGGGTGTTCGTGTCGAGCTTCGATCGCCCGAACATCCGGTACCGGATCGTCGAGAAGGACAACGCGCGCTCGCAGCTGCTCGACTTCATCCGCGCGGAGCATACGAACGCGGACGGCACGACCGACGCGGGCGTCGTCTACTGCCTGTCACGCCGCAAGGTCGAGGAAACGGCCGAATGGCTGAAGGCGCAGGGCGTGCGGGCGCTGCCATATCACGCCGGGATGGAGTTCGAGGTGCGGCAGAAGCACCAGGAGATGTTCCAGCGCGAGGAAGGCGTCGTGATGTGCGCGACCATCGCGTTCGGCATGGGCATCGACAAGCCGGACGTGCGCTTCGTCGCGCACCTCGATTTGCCGAAGAGCGTCGAAGGCTATTACCAGGAAACGGGTCGTGCGGGCCGCGACGGTATGCCGGCGAACGCGTGGATGGCGTATGGCCTCGGCGACGTCGTCCAGCAGCGCAAGATGATCGACGAGTCCGATGCGGACGACGCGCACAAGCGCGTCCAGACGTCGAAGCTCGACGCGCTGCTCGGGCTGTGCGAGACGATCTCGTGCCGGCGCGTGCGGTTGCTGAACTACTTCGGCGAGGCGAGCCAGCCGTGCGGCAACTGCGACACCTGCCTCGAGCCGCCCGATTCGTGGGATGCGACGCGCGAGGCGCAGATGGCGCTGTCGTGCGTGTTCCGCGCGCAGCGCGCGAGCGGCTTCAATTTCGGCTCGAGCCATCTGATCGAGATCCTGCGCGGCGGCCGCACCGAGAAGGTGCTGCAGCGCGGTCACGACCAGCTCAGTACGTTCGGGATCGGTGCGTCGCTGTCCGAGCCCGAGTGGCGCGCGATTTTCCGGCAGCTCGTCGCATACGGCTATCTGGCCGTCGACCATGGCGGATTCGGCGCGCTCATGCTGACCGAGGCCGCGAAGCCGGTGCTGAAGAACGAGGAGAAGGTCACACTGCGCCGCTACGTGAAGCCGCAGCGCACGCGACAGTCGTCCAGCCGCAGCGGCACGCGTGTCGACCCGACGGCCGGCATGGGCGCGCGCGAGCGGGCCCGCTGGGATGCGTTGCGTGCGTGGCGCGCGGAAACCGCGAAGTCCGACGGCGTGCCGGCCTACGTGATCTTCCACGACGCCACGCTCGCCGAAATCGCGCGCAATGCGCCCGAGACGATCGAGGACCTGCGCCATATCCCCGGCATGGGCGTGCGCAAGCTCGAACGCTTCGGCGACGAGATCATCGACGTCGTCGAATCGGCGTGACACAGCTGATCCGACCCTTCCGGTAAACCGCTGGCGCGGCCGGCAAATCACGCAAGCCGTTGACTTAGTTGGCATTTCCGGAATATGATGTTGGGTTCCGGTATTCGGCAGGCCGCGTCGCGTTCCAACGTTCGTGTCCGTATCGCCGGTGTCGGAAGTCAACTGTGCGTCGATTCTCGCTTTGCCCGAAATCGATGTGCAGATTTTGTTCAATTTCAGGAATAAACAATGCCAACCATCAACCAACTGGTTCGCAAAGGCCGTCAGTCGGAAACGACGAAGAGCAAGAGCCCGGCCCTGCAGGACTGCCCCCAGCGTCGCGGCGTGTGCACCCGTGTGTACACGACGACGCCGAAGAAGCCGAACTCGGCACTCCGTAAGGTCGCCAAGGTTCGTCTGACGAACGGCTTCGAAGTGATTTCGTACATCGGCGGTGAAGGCCACAACCTGCAGGAACACTCGGTTGTGCTGATCCGCGGCGGCCGTGTGAAGGACTTGCCGGGTGTGCGTTACCACATGGTTCGCGGCTCGCTGGATACCCAGGGCGTCAAGGATCGTAAGCAAGCGCGCTCGAAGTACGGCGCGAAGCGTGCAAAGGCTGCCAAGTAAGCAGTTTTTGATCAGGGATCGCCCAAGGGCGGTCAAGGCGGGAGTGCCGGATTGCCGGTGCTGTCGAGTAAGTGGTCACCCGGCCAAGCTGGTTAGTCGTGAAGATGTGATCGGGTTTGTTGGTGGCCGCGGGGCTGGATCCAGCTCCAACTGAACAGGTAAAGGAAGAATCATGCCGCGTCGTCGCGAAGTCCCCAAGCGGGAAGTGTTGCCGGATCCGAAGTTCGGCAACGTTGATGTAGCCAAGTTCATGAACATGCTGATGCTGTCCGGCAAGAAGTCGGTCGCAGAGCGCATCGTTTATGGCGCATTCGAACAAATCCAGACCAAGGGTGGCAAGGACCCGCTGGAAGTGTTCACGGTTGCGCTCAACAACGTGAAGCCGGTGGTCGAAGTGAAGAGCCGCCGCGTTGGTGGTGCCAACTATCAGGTTCCGGTCGAAGTGCGCCCGTCGCGTCGTATGGCATTGGCGATGCGCTGGCTGCGCGAGGCTGCGAAGAAGCGCAGCGAGAAGTCGATGGCTCTGCGCCTGGCAGGTGAACTCTCCGAAGCGGCCGAAGGCCGTGGCGGCGCGATGAAAAAGCGCGACGAAGTTCACCGCATGGCAGAAGCCAACCGCGCGTTCTCGCATTTCCGTTTCTAAGCGCCTGTCTGGGCTGTTAGCGGAAATAAATTCCGGGCGGGTGCGCTTTTCAGGCGCCTCGCCCGTTTGTGTTGAAGCATGATGCAGCAGGGCTGCATCATGTCATCCTAGTAGAGGATCAAAGTGGCTCGCAAGACTCCTATCGAGCGCTACCGAAATATCGGTATTAGCGCTCACATCGACGCCGGCAAAACGACGACGACCGAGCGCATTCTGTTTTACACCGGTGTGAACCACAAGATCGGTGAAGTCCACGACGGCGCGGCCACGATGGACTGGATGGAGCAGGAACAGGAGCGTGGCATCACGATCACGTCCGCTGCTACCACGGCCTTTTGGAAGGGCATGGGCGGTAACTATCCGGAACACCGCATCAACATCATCGACACCCCGGGGCACGTCGACTTCACGATTGAAGTGGAGCGCTCGATGCGCGTGCTCGACGGCGCGTGCATGGTGTACTGCGCAGTGGGCGGCGTGCAGCCGCAGTCGGAAACGGTGTGGCGCCAGGCCAACAAGTACAAGGTTCCCCGTCTCGCGTTCGTCAACAAGATGGACCGTACCGGCGCGAACTTCTTCAAGGTCTACGACCAGCTCCGTCTGCGCCTGAAGGCGAACCCGGTTCCGGTCGTGGTGCCGATCGGTGCTGAAGAAGGCTTCAAGGGTGTCGTCGACCTGATCAAGATGAAGGCGATCATTTGGGACGAGGCGTCCCAAGGCACGAAGTTCGACTACGTGGACATCCCGGCGGAACTCGTCGACACGTGCAATGAATGGCGTGAAAAGATGGTCGAAGCGGCTGCAGAGTCGAACGAAGACCTGATGAACAAGTACCTGGAAGCGGGCGAACTGACCGAAGCCGAAATCGTGAAGGGTCTGCGTGACCGTACGATCGCGTGCGAAATTCAGCCGATGCTGTGCGGTACCGCGTTCAAGAACAAGGGCGTGCAGCGTATGCTCGACGCCGTGATCGATTTCCTGCCGTCGCCGGTCGATATTCCGCCGGTTACGGGCGAACTCGAAAATGGCGAGAAGACGGAGCGCCGTGCGGCCGACGACGAGAAGTTCGCGGCACTCGCGTTCAAGATCATGACCGACCCGTTCGTCGGCCAGCTGATCTTCTTCCGCGTCTACTCGGGCGTCGTCAATTCGGGCGACACGCTGCTCAATGCGACCAAGGACAAGAAGGAACGTCTCGGCCGTATTCTGCAGATGCACGCGAACCAGCGCGAAGAAATCAAGGAAGTGCGCGCAGGCGACATCGCTGCTGCGGTCGGCCTGAAGGAAGCGACCACGGGCGACACGCTGTGCGATCCGGCACATCCGATCGTGCTCGAACGCATGATTTTCCCGGAGCCGGTGATTTCGCAGGCCGTCGAGCCGAAGACGAAGGCTGACCAGGAGAAGATGGGCCTGGCGCTGAACCGTCTCGCTCAGGAAGATCCGTCGTTCCGCGTGCAGACCGACGAAGAATCGGGTCAAACCATTATCTCGGGCATGGGCGAGCTCCACCTCGAAATTCTGGTCGACCGGATGAAGCGTGAATTCGGCGTGGAAGCAACCGTCGGCAAGCCGCAGGTGGCGTATCGCGAAACCATTCGCAAGTCGGCCGCGGACGTCGAAGGCAAGTTCGTCAAGCAGTCGGGTGGCCGCGGTCAGTATGGCCATGCGGTCATCACGCTCGAGCGCAGCGAACTGGGCAAGGGCTACGAGTTCGTCGACGCGATCAAGGGCGGCGTGATTCCGCGCGAATACATCCCGTCGGTTGACAAGGGTATCCAGGAAACGCTGAAGAGCGGCGTGCTGGCAGGCTTCCCGGTCGTCGACGTGAAGGTCACGCTGACGTTCGGTTCGTATCACGACGTCGACTCGAACGAAAATGCGTTCCGCATGGCCGGTTCGATGGCGTTCAAGGAAGCGATGCGTCGTGCGGATCCGGTTCTGCTCGAGCCGATGATGGCCGTGGAAGTGGAAACGCCGGAAGACTTCATGGGTAACGTGATGGGCGACCTGTCGGGTCGTCGCGGCATTATCCAGGGCATGGATGACATGGTGGGCGGCGGCAAGATCGTGCGCGCCGAAGTGCCGTTGTCGGAAATGTTCGGCTATTCCACGTCGCTGCGTTCGCTGACGCAGGGTCGCGCAACGTACACGATGGAGTTCAAGCACTACGCTGAAGCTCCGAAGAACGTTGCAGAAGCGATCATCAGCGCGAAGACGAAGTAATTCGTTACCACAATCGATTATTTTTGAAAGAAGAGAGTCATGGCAAAAGGTAAATTCGAGCGGACCAAGCCGCACGTCAACGTTGGAACGATCGGTCACGTTGACCACGGCAAGACGACGCTGACGGCAGCGAT
>NZ_JAWRYD010000178.1:0-306 GCF_046534765.1 Burkholderia sp. SIMBA_062 | reverse complement strand
GTATTCACGTTCGTCCGGTTTGTTCGGCGCCAGTTCGTTACGTTCGTACGCTTTACTCAGCAGGAACCATTCAACCAGGTTACCGGTAGAAGAACGAGAAACGTCCCACAGCGGCTGACCAACCAGACGAGACAGCTGCGCTTCCATCGGGAAGAATTCTTTACCCAGTTCGTAGGTCGCTTTCGCGTCTTCCATAGAGTATTTCGCAACACGTTCCAGACCTTCACCGGTTTCCCACGCTTTCGCGATTTCGTCCGCGTAAACTTTTTCTTTCGGTTTACCGAAGATCGCTTCGTAAACCGCTTC
>NZ_JAWRYD010000058.1:0-21913 GCF_046534765.1 Burkholderia sp. SIMBA_062 | reverse complement strand
ATGTAAGTGATGTCCGAGGTGAACACCTGATTCGGCTCAGCAGGCGCGAACTCGCGATTCAACAGATTCGGCGCAACCGGCAGCTTGTGCTTCGAATCGGTCGTTACCCGGTAACGGCGTTTGTGTCGGGCCCGGATACCGTTTTCCCGCATCAGCCGTTCCACACGCTCCTTGCTGGCAGGATAGCCTCGATCGCGGATTTCCTCGGTCATGCGCGGCGAGCCGTATGCACCCTTGGCCTCGGCGTGCACTGTCCGAATCAGCGTCAGCAATTGCGTGTCCGTCAGTCGCGTTCGCCCCGGGATACCGCCGCGCTTCCACGCGCGATAGCCGCTCACGCTGACCGACAGCACGTAGCACAACGACGACAGCGCATATTGCCCGACCTGCCGCTCGATCCAGGCATACCTCACAGCAGGTCCTTCGCGAAGTATGCTGCCGCTTTTTTTGCGATCTCAAGCTCCATCTGCAGGCGCTTGTTTTCCGCTCGCAGACGAGACAATTCCATCTGCTCCGGTGTGACCGGCTTCGCTCCGGCGCCGTTGAGCTTGCCCGACGCCTCGGCCTTCACCCAGTTGCGAAGCGTCTGCTCAGAAATGCCCAGCTCGCGGGCCACTATGGCCACTCCCTGGCCATCCTTGACCCGCTGTACGGCCGCCAGCTTGAACTCCGCCGTGTACACCTGTTTCGGTACCTTGAACATGCCTGATTTCCTTCCTTTGCGTCGAGTTTATACACGACCTCTTGGAAGGCGAAATTTCAGGGGAAGCTCACTGCGACATGACACGGGTGTCGCCACCCGGATCGATTCGCACCTTCAGTCGCGTGTGCAGACCCTTGCGTTTCTCCGCAAGGCCTTGTCCTGTTGCATCGTCCCACGCCTGACAGAAATTTTCGTTCAGGTAGCGCAGCACCGGTCCTGTCACCCACGCAGAGATATCCTGCCATGGCGAAAGCCCGTTGCGGCCCGTCGTCGGCGTCTTGCGCACGTAGCTGTGATCGTTCGTGTCCCAGTACTGGTCGAGCATGTTGTGCCCCATGACGAAGCCACGCGCATTCTCCGGGTCTTCGTAATCGACAAGCACCATTTTCTGGTGATGCGTCGGTTCGGCCAGTCCCATCGATGCACTGTTCTGCGCGCGCGTCATCACATCACGGTCCCGGTCCTTTCCATGCCAGAACGTATGCCACGCGATTTCGGCGCGATTGACTGCACTGAAACCGCGTGTGGCAAAGTCGATGTTTTTGAATGCTTCCTTTTGGTACAACGCGCCCTTGGCCGCGATATACACATCGCGCGGCCCTGCCGGTAGGTTGAGCGAAACGTTGTGCAGGTTCGCGCGCCGGTACCATTCCTCATCGATCTTGCGCTGCTGATCGGTCTGGTAGTCACGCGACATCATCGAGAACTTCTCATAGGCGGAATCCGGCAACCGTCGTTTAACGTCCGTCGCGATGTCGTTGCCGGGCATGTTGTTTTCGCTGAGTTCCGACACAAAGGCGGGATCGCGCCAAACCAACAACCGCACCTTGACGCCAGCCTCCCCCTTCTGGCGCAGCAGCTCCCCAATGCCAACTCCCTGGCCGTCACGCCTGAACATCATCGAGGGCTGGAAACCCCAGCAAATGATATCGATGGAATGCCGCGCCTTCGAAATCTGCTCGTACACGTGACCAAATGCTTCCTCGCCGTTCACAAGCGGACGAAAGGTCGCGGCAGCAGGGTTGTATTCGGTCTTTTGCACGAACCAGCGGAAAGTGACGGTTCCGCTGTTCGTGTGATTCAGCGCGATGGGCGTCGTTGCGATGAAGGCATTCGAAGCAGGTGAACTGTTTGCCATGAACTATGCTTCCGAAGAGGGATTGAGCAGATCACCATAAACCTGCCGGTGCACGGCGCGATCTGCCGCTGCGGCGCCGGTGTCCGACTGTCCCTCATGGAACTGGATGCCCCGGTTCGCGAGCCCCCCGTTTACCGCGTCGCGGTACTCGCCTGGTACCGGGATGTCGTGCCGGTCACCGTTTGCCAGTTCAAGCGTGTATTTCTGCGTCGCCACGTGGTGATCGATAGGCAACTGCCCGGACTTATCGAACACACCTTGCTTGACCAGCGCACCATCGGCATACAGCTTGTAGGGCATGCCGGTCGGGATCGCGCCGGTCGCCGCAGGCGACGCAAACGTGTTCAGCGACAGCTTCTGAACCGGCGAATCCTTGAACGCCGGGTTCGTGATATCGACTCGTGCAGGGCCGGCGAACGAATAGCTGGCTGCCTTGAAGTCGATCTTGCCTGGCGAGTGGATATTAATGCTGCCGTCTTGGTTGATCTGGATGATCGCGCCGCCGCATAAGATCCTGACTTCCTTGCCGGAGGCGACTTCGATGACATCCGTCACGGACCGAATGTGCAACGCCAACTGAGCCGCCAGATCGATCACGCCCGCATGCGCGTGAATATCGATGTCGCCCTTGCCGGCGATTGCCTTCATGCCGCCGTTCTGCGCAAAGAGGCTGATCAGGTTGAGCGCCGCGACGATCAACGACTGTCCCGACGCGACAGTCGTGGTCTGGCCGCTCACGAGATTGATGAGTTGATCTGCCGCGAGATGCACCGACTGCTGCGTTGAGGCCGCAATTCCCGCTGGGCTATCCAGCAGCATCACGGGTTCCTTGAAAGCGTTCGCTGTGCCCGTCCCACCACCCGAGGTGCGCCCCCCTTTGGCCTCAGGTGTCTGCGGCAATTCCAGTGCGTCCGCGAAGTGCTTCAACGCGTCGTGGCCTGATTTGAGGTCCGCTGCCTGATGCCCCTTACTGGCTTCCGACAACGAATCGACCAAATTCCCCGCACGGGACAATTGCTGGCTTGCCTCGCGCACGTCCAATTGTTCAGCATCCGGCGACTTGTGCTGCGTGCTGATCGCCATCCCCTGATTCGCCCGCATCGCACCGAACGCATCAGTATGGAGTTTGTAACCAATTCCGCGATAACCACCCCGCGTATTGCCCGTCTGGTCAATCAGGTACCCTTGATGGAACAGGTGATAGGTGCCTCCGGTATAACTCGTCAGTCGCTGGCCGCCCTGATGCATGGAATCGTCGTGGATCAGTGCGTTGTACGCACCGGTATTGCCGAAACCGCGCGACTGCTGGCCCGACTTCAGTACATCCGAATGCCACGGCTGCTGAGTGGTCCCGCCAGGCAGCCTACCCAGCACGAACGGGCGATCACAGTCGCCTTGCCAGTAACCGATAGCGACCCATTCGCCCTTACGCGGCACATGAACCGCACCGTAGCCGTCACCGGTGTCGCCCTGCATGACGCGCATCCACGGCGACGTGTTGTACTCGTCCGGCTTACTCTGCCGGTCCCATGCGAATCGGCCACGAATCTCGTTGTTCTTGTTCGTCCAAGCTTCCTCGCCGTTCGGTGCGCCGACCAGCAGATGCTCCACCTGCATCACCGGCTTCTTGTGTTCGAGCGGACTACGGTAGACGACATCGGCACGCTGCGCTTCGGTCTTCATCAAGAAGAAGCCGACGGAACCGTCATCCGCATGCGGCCGTGACACGGACGCGTGTTCGTATTCCGCCTGAACGCGGTCGAACTCCGGTTGCAGGCTGAACGGAAACGCTTCCGACTGACGGGCTAACGGCACGTTGTTCAGGATGAACCAGTGCATCTCGACCGCCAGAAACGTCCGGTCCTTCGAATCAGGTGCATCGTGACGCGGATGGTCGTTCAGCACGAAGCGCGAACCAGCATCGAGCCAACGCACCCCGCCGACGCCGATAAAACGACTGGCCATCGCCTCCCATGCTTGCGTCCGAATCCGCGCACGGCGGGCACCGCTGTCGGAGTCCGGATAGCCCAACGTCGTCGGTTCATACACCGTCGCCGGAACGCCGGGAACACTGAGGGTTTCCTTGTCACGGTAATGCTGGACCGTGTATGTGGTCGCCTCCATCAAACTACCCGCCGCGAAGCTGGAACCCGGTCGATCCTGATCGAACGAAGTGGACTTGAATTCCGTTGGCTGCGCGGTCTGCTGCATCACCCACTGCGTCAAGCCATCGATTTCATCGCCCGCATTGCTCCGGGAATACGTGACATCGTGCGCTTCCGGCAACGTCGAGACGCTATCCACGATCACCAGCGTGGTCTTCGGCGGTTCGTTGTCCTTGACGGGTGCATGCTCCCAATAGAAGTACCACCCCTCGTCTTCCAGCAAGCGTTGAACGAAATTCAAGTCCGATTCGCTCTGCCGCGTGTAAGTGCGAGTACTGGGCTGGGTGCTCAGATTGAACCGGTAGTGCCCGCGCAACTGGGGGTATTTGTCAAAGACGGTGCTGATGCTGTGGACGGCGTTCGAGTCCAGCCAGTAATAATCGTCACGACCTTCACCCAGGAAGAACAGGGCCGACGCAAACTCGATCTGGTACAGCGAAAGCGCGCCGTCGGCTCCCAACCGCCTGATCTGATGCACGAAGCCGTGAATCGGTCGGTATTCCACGTTAGAGAAGGAAGCCGCCGGTTGCTGAATCAGTAACGACACCTGCTGATGCATCAGTGCGAGCAATTCGATGTCGTCGCGCGTGGATACCGCATCAACGGTCCAGCGATAGTCGCGGCCAATCTTCGAGCAGCCTTTCGCACGAACTGGGGTGAGTACGTTATCGCCCAACGGGGTGCGCAGCGTCAGCAAACGACCATGCTGCATGAGGCCGCGGTTAATCGCGTCGAAGATGTCGCCGTATCTCAAACTCCCCGAATCCGTGGGTCCGAGTGCCATCTGTTCTTATCCTTGTCTCTCAGGTTCGACCGTCACAAGGATGCAACGCAAAAAGGACGGTCCGCGGTCGCGAATACTGCCGCTCGCGCGAGTTTATCCGGAATAAGGCAGATACGTGACATAGGCTGGATTCGTCGGCCGTTTGTTTGACGATTTTTTACGCACGCTCCGGAAGTAATTCATCGAGCCACAAAGGATTGCGTTTCTTCTTTCGTTTTACTTTCATCGCTTTGCGGGTTCGTAACACCTCGGCGGGAGGCAAGCGGCCCAGCGACAAGATGCCCGGGGGCTGGCATTTCGGCACGATTGCCGGCAGCAAGTCGTTACCGAGAAATTCACGGAGCCGCATCCGGGCGTCTGCAATGACGCAGCACACCGAATACAGCGATTCTCCGTCTCGGAAAACTACCCCTGCACCGGCCCGTCCGTATCCCCAGCCTCGATCACCGGCATCTCGAGCCGCTGGCCGCGCACGCCGTCCACGAGCAACCCCAGCATCAGATCCGCCAGCGCGCGTCCGGACGCCTGTCCGGTCGGCTGCACGACCGCCGTCACCCGATGCGGATGCGCGACCTCCGGCGGCACGCCGTCATAGACGATCAACGACATGTCCCGCCCGAGGCGCACGCCACTCTCGACCAGCGCACGGAACGCGCCGCCGCCCGCGATATTGTTGTCGACGAGCAGCGCCGTCGGCGGTTCGGCCCGTGCGAGCAACGTCCGCACGCCCTGCTGCCCGCCATCGCGCGTAAACGCACACTCGACGAGCAGCGCCGGATCGGGATCGATGTCGGCCTCGCGCAGCGCCGCGAGAAAGCCGGCGCGACGCTGCATCGCGAAATTGAGCGACAGCGGCGCGCTGATCATCGCGATGCGGCGATGGCCAAAGCCGATCAGGCGCCGCACCGCATCCCGTGCGCCCGCTTCGTTGTCGAAATCGAACCACGCGTAGGGCTCGACGGCCTGCGTGCGGCCATACGCGACGTACGGAAACGCATTCGACCTCAGATACGCGAGGCGCGGATCGTCGACCAGCGTGCGCGCGACGATCAGCCCGTCGACGAGCTTGCCGTCCACGAGCCGTCGATAGGTGTCGAGCTCGGCGTTCGGCCGCGCGGACGCGATGATGAAGTCGAGATTGCGCTCCGCCAGCCGCTCGGTGATGCCCGCGACGACTTCGCCGAAGCGCGGATCGCCGAGATCGCCCGCCCCGAACGGATAGACGATACCGATCGCATCGGAGCGCCCCGTCGCCAGCCGGCGCGCGGTCGGGTCCGCGACGTAACCGAGTTCCCGCGCGGCCTTCATCACGCGTTCGCGGGTCGCCTCGCTCACGTCGTCATAGCCGTTCAGCGCGCGACTGACCGTCGTGCGCGACAGCCCGAGCGCGTCCGACAGCGCCTTCAGATTCACCTTCACGTCGCTCCTCGCGTTAGGCATGCCAGTCGGCCATTCCCCGCTTGCGCGGCAATTATTGCCGATTGGTAGTTATTACCGTCAAATATTTATCTTTTGACGTCCAAACCGGTTTGAAATAGCATCCAAACCGGTTTGGACATCGATGCCACCTTCAACCGTTCCCTTTCACCGTCAACGGAAACAAAGCCGACATGACTTATTTTCCTTTTTGCCGCGCGACTGCGGCCAAACGTTTGCTGTTCGCCGGCGCCGCACTGGCCGCTTTCGCGTCCGCCGCGCACGCGCAGACCGCCGGGGCGCCCGCGCCGACGCCGCACACGCAGCAGGCCTACGACCCCGAGGGCAACTTCACGATGCGCTGGACCCGTGCGGACATCCGCCAGATCGTCGCGCAGTCGCATACGGCCGGCGCCGACAGGAATTCGCTGCCGCAAGCGCTGTCGATGCCGGACATTCCGCAGGACTTCCCGCTGATCAACTCCAACGTGTGGGTGTGGGACACCTGGCCGCTGGCCGACCTGCGCGCGAACCAGCTCAGCTACAAGGGCTGGGAAGTGATCTTCTCGCTGACCGCGGACCCGCACGCCGGCTACACGTTCGATGATCGTCACGTCCATGCGCGCATCGGCTTCTTCTATCGCCGGGCCGGCATTCCCGCGTCGCAGCGGCCGGCGAACGGCGGCTGGACCTGGGGCGGCCATCTGTTCCCGGACGGCGCGAGCGCCAAGGTGTTCGGCACGTCGCCGATGACCAACAACGCCGAATGGTCGGGCTCGGCGCGCCTCACGCACGGCGACAACGTCAGCCTTTACTACACCGCGACGTCGTTCAACCGCTCGGCGCCCGGCGGCGCCGACATCACGCCGCCGCAGGCGATCATCACGCGCGCCGACGGCCATATCCAGGCCGACGACAAGCACGTGTGGTTCACCGGCTTCGACGATCACAAGGCGCTGCTGCAGCCGGACGGCAACTACTACCAGACGGGCCAGCAAAACACCTACTTCTCGTTCCGCGATCCGTTCGTGTTCACCGATCCCGCGCATCCGGGCAAGACCTACATGGTGTTCGAAGGCAATACGGGCGGCCAGCGCGGCGCCCGCACCTGCACCGAGGCCGACCTCGGCTACGCGCCGAACGATCCGTACAAGGAAGACCTGAACGCGGTGATGAACTCGGGCGCAGTGTATCAAAAGGCCAATGTCGGCCTGGCGGTCGCGACGAACCCGCAGCTCACCGAATGGAAGTTCCTGCCGCCGATCCTGTCCGCGAACTGCGTCGACGATCAGACCGAGCGTCCGCAGATCTACCTGAAGGACGGCAAGTACTACCTGTTCACGATCAGCCACCGCACGACGATGGCCGCCGGCGTCGACGGGCCTGACGGCGTCTATGGCTTCGTCGGCAACGGCATCCGCAGCGACTACCTGCCGCTGAACGGCGGCAGTGGACTCGTGCTCGGCAACCCGACCGACTTCTCCGCGCCGGCCGGTGCGCCGTATTCGCAGGACCCGAACCAGAACCCGCGCGAGTTCCAGTCGTATTCGCACTACGTGATGCCGGGCGGGCTCGTCGAGTCGTTCATCGATGCGATCGGTCCGCGTCGCGGCGGCACGCTCGCGCCGACCGTGAAGGTCAACATCAACGGCACGTCGACGGCAGTCGACCGCGGGTACGGACGCGGCGGCCTCGGCGGGTACGGCGAGATCCCGTCGAACCTGCCCGCGACGGGCGCCGGTCACAACGACGGCGGCTCCGGCACCCGGCCGTAACGGCCGCGGCCGCTGGCCGCCAGTTCGGCGGGTGCGCATTGCGCGTGCCGCGTGTGCGCCCGCCTTTTTTTGTTCCGCAGATCGCGCATGTCGCCGCTGTACGCGGCATGCGCCCTTCCTTCCCGCTTCGCGCAACGAAGCACGGAACCCCGCATGAAATCGACGTTTTCCCGCTTTTCCTTCCGGTTCGCCTGGCTGCTCGCATGTGCGGGCGGCATGCACGCAGCACACGCGAGTTGCAGCGCGCCGCCCGCGAGCGCGACGCCACAATGGCGACCCGCCATCCATTACACGCCGCAACGCAACTGGATGAACGATCCGAACGGCCTCGTCTACGAAAACGGCCGCTATCACCTGTTCTACCAGTACAACCCGCTCGGCCACGACTGGGGCAACATGTCGTGGGGCCACGCGACCAGCACCGACCTCGTCCACTGGCGCGAGCAGCCGGTCGCGATGCGCGCGAACGCCACGGAGGAAATCTTCTCCGGCTCGATCGTCGCCGATACGCACAATACGTCCGGCCTCGGCGCGCCGGGCGAGACGCCGCTCGTCGCGCTCTATACGAGCGTCTACAAGGCCGGTTCCGGTCACGCGCCCGGCACGCAGGCGCAGTCGCTCGCATACAGCCTCGACCACGGCGCGACGTGGCAGCCCAATGCGCGCAATCCGGTGCTCACGCTCGACCCGGAATCGAAGCAGTTCCGCGATCCGAAGGTGTCGTGGTACGCGCCCGGGCACTACTGGCTGATGACGGCGGTCGTCGCCGACGCACATGTCGTGAAGCTTTACCGTTCCGACGATCTGATCCACTGGTCGTTCCTGAGCGACTTCACGCTGCCGGACGTGCCGCATGCGGGCGCACTGTGGGAAATGCCCGACCTCGTGCCGCTGCCTGTCGATGACGATCCGCGACACATCAAGTGGGTCATGATCGTCAACGTCAACCCGTGGTCGATCGCCGGCGGCTCCGGTGCGATGTATTTCGTCGGCAATTTCGACGGCCGCACGTTCGTCCCCGACCGCGTCGCGCCGGCCGGCTCGGACCCCGCGCAATTCCGCTGGGTCGATCACGGCGCCGATTTCTATGCGGCCGGTACGTTCTCGGGCGCGCCGGGCGCACGCCCTGTCGCGATCGCGTGGATGAGCAACTGGGACTATGCGGCGAAAGCGCCGACGGCACCCTGGCGCGGTGCGATGACGTTGCCGCGCGAGTTCGCGCTGAAGACGACCAACGGCGAACCCACGCTGTTCGTGACGCCGGCCACCGCGTTCGATGCGTGGGCCGACGGGCGGCCCGCCGTCCACGAAGGCGATCTGAGCGTCGAGTCGGCCACGCGCGCGCTGTCGGCCGCCACGCGCGGCGTCGTTCAGCGCATCACGGTGACGATCGAGCCACGGCGCGCGGCCCGCGCCGGGTTGATCGTCCGCGGGTCGGCGGACGGCGCGATCGGCACCCGGATCGTGTACGA
Organism: Burkholderia sp. SIMBA_062; assembly: GCF_046534765.1. Classification (NCBI taxonomy): domain Bacteria; kingdom Pseudomonadati; phylum Pseudomonadota; class Betaproteobacteria; order Burkholderiales; family Burkholderiaceae; genus Burkholderia; species Burkholderia sp. SIMBA_062. The sequence continues at coordinate 12,460 of NZ_JAWRYD010000058.1, read as the reverse complement.
CACCGCGAAGCGCACGCTGACGCTCGACCGTTCCCGCTCCGGCGCGACGGATTTCGCTGGCACCTTCAGCCGCGAGCACATCGTCGATCTGCCGCTCGAGAACGGACGATTGCAGCTTGAGATCGTCGTCGATCGCGGTTCGGTCGAAGTGTTCGCGAACGGCGGTCGCGTAGCGCTCACGGACCTGATCTTTCCGCCCCGCGACGCGGACCACGTCGCCGTGTTCGCCGAGCATGGCAGCGCGACGTTCTCGGGGCTGACGGTGACGCAGCTCGACACCGGTAACGCAGCCCGTGACGCCTGCGCATCGCGCTAGCGATACGCATTGACGGCGGGGCTGCGCCGCCCGACGAGGCGATGCAGCCCTGCCGGTTTCACGCTCAGAGCAAGCCCATCCCGCCCGACGCGATGATTTCCGCGCCGACGATAAAGGCGGACTCGGGCGCGCTCAGGTGCAGCACCGTCGACGCGATTTCGTCCGGCGTGCCGAACCGGCCGATCGGGACGAGGCCCCTGATCTTGTCGGCCGTCTCGTCGAGCGTCGCCGCATCGAGGCCGAGCTTGCCGTACAGCGGCGTCTGCACCGGGCCGGGGCTCACCACGTTCACCCGCACGCCGTGCGGCAGCAATTCCGTCGATAGTGTCTTCGCGAACGAATTGACGGCCGCCTTGCTCGCCGCATACACGGACGAACCCGGCATCCCGATGTGCGCGTTGATCGACCCGTTGATCACGATCGACGCGCCGCGGTTCAGCAGCGGGACGAGCGACTGGATCTGGAAATACGCGCCCTTCACGTTGGTGTTGAACACGAGGTCCCACATCGCCTCGTCGCTATCCGCGAACGGCGCGAGTTTCGCGACGCCCGCGTTGATGAACACCGCGTCGAGCCGCACGCCGGACGCCGCGAGCGCGTCCGCCAGCGCCCGCGCCGACGCGACGCTGCCGGCCTCGTTGCGGATCGCGAGCGCGCCTTCGCCGAGCGTTTCGCGTGCGGCGGCAAGCGTCTGCTCGTCGCGGCCGGTGATGACGACCCGCGCGCCTTCGGCCGCGAATGCCCGTGCGGCCGCCAGGCCGATGCCGCTGTTGCCGCCCGTGACCAGAACCGTCTTTCCTTCGAAGCGTTGCATGATGTTCTCCTGTGAACCGGTGAGTTGACCGTGAACACAGGATGCGCTCGGCGCCCGGCCGTGCCGTGCGATCGGCACGGCAGACATGTTCGAAATTTTCGAACATGTTCGCGGAAGGCTCCTGCGTCGCGTGCCCCCTCGCGCACTCAGCCCGACACGTCGATCCCGTCGAGCAGCCGCTGCGCGAGCCGCGGTTCGCGCAGTTGCTCGAGCCACCATTGCAGCGCGCGGCCGTCGCGGTCGCTGCGCCATGCGACATACAGCACGTTCGGTTCGCGCGGATCGGCCGTTTCCTTCTCCACGAGCTCGCCGCGCGCGAGCAGCGACGCGACGCGCCGGCGCGGCACCCAGCCGACGCCGAGCCCGTCGCGCTGCGCGAGGATCTTCGCGCGCATCGACGGCACCGCGAGCACCGCCTGGCCGCCGAGCAGCCCGTACACACGGCCGACCGACCGCCGCGACGAATCCGCGACGACCACCGCGCGATGCGCGCCGATCGCGTCCCGGGTGAGCCGCTCGGTCGCCGCCGCCAGCGGATGGCGCGGCGATACCGCGAACACCCATTCCATCGCGCCGAGCTCGAACCACTTGAAGCCGGCAATCGCCGGCGGCTCGTTGGTCGCGCCGACGACCAGGTCCCCGCGGCCATCGCGCAGCGCTTCCCAGGTGCCGCCGAGCACTTCGTGCGTGAAACGCAGCGACACGCCCGAATCGAGCGCATCGAACGCGCGAACGACCGGCAGCAGCGTATCGAACTCCAGCACCTCGTCGCTGACGATCGACAGCCGGTCCTCCCAGCCGCTCGCGACCTGCCGCACGCGCTGCGTGAGCCGTGCGACGTCCAGCGCGACGCGCGACGCCTCGTCGGTCAGCAGCTGGCCGGCCGGGGTGAGTTGCAGCCGGTAGCCGCGCCGGTCGAACAGCAGCGCGTCGAAGCGCGTTTCGAGCTGCCGCGCGGTGTGCGACACCGTCGACGTCGCCTTGCCGAGCCGCGCGGCCGCGCGCGACAGGCTGCCGGTGGCGCGGATCGCATCGAGCAGCGCCAGTTCGTCTTCGGACAGCATGGGGGGAACTCCGGTCGGGGACTGTGGAGGATCGTAAGGCAGCGACGGGCGGCGGTCCAATTGAATGGCGAGGTGCCGCGCGGGCGCCCACCGCTGAATTCGCCGATGGATCGGTGACGACGTTTCAGGCGCGCGTGCCGTGGCGGGCGCGCGCGTGCTTCGCGAGTGATTCCCCGCCGCTTTCCGCTTTCCGCTTCCGTGCCGATGCGTCACCGGTTTCGGCCGGTTCCCCTCCGCCGCTTCCTCATTAGCTGCTCCCTACACGCCGCCACCCGCGCACGTCCCTGCGCGGCGCCGCCTCCCCGCTCGCGCGCACCGCCATTCGGCCCATTCCTGATCGCCATCAACGCGCGCGAAAACCCTTCCTTGAAATTAACTAACTCATCAATTAGCGTCGTCTGCATGAACGCGAAATCCACCGTCGCCAGGCCGCGCGGGCGCCGCCCGTCGGTGGAGGACTTCGACCTGCGCGATCACATGCTCGACGTGGCGATCCAGCTGTTCGCCGAGCACGGCATCGCCGCGACGACGGTCGCGCAGATCGCCGCGGCCGCCGGCGTCACGTCGGCGATGGTCCACTACTACTTCACGAATCGTGAGCAACTGCTCGACGCGATCGTCGAGGAACGGCTCGCGCAGGTGATCGCGTTCGTGTGGCGGCCCACCGCGCCGCAGATCGAAAACGATCCGTTCGCGCTCGTCGCCGAACTCGTCGACCGGTTCTTCGACGTCACGCATCGCATGCCCTGGCTGCCGTCGATCTGGCTGCGCGAGATCGTTCACGAAGGCGGGCTGCTGCGCGAGCGGATGGTCCGCCGCATTCCGCTCGAGCATGTCGGGCGTTTTGCCGAACGCATCCGCGCCGCGCAGCAGGCCGGCACGCTGAACCCGTCGCTCGAACCCGCGTTCCTGTTCCATTCGATCATCGCGCTCGTCATGCTGCCGCTCGCGACCGCGAAGCTGTGGCAAAGCGCGCGCGGCCTGCCGCCGATCGATCGCGACGTGCTGCATCGCCACGTCCGCGCGCTGCTCGGCTCCGGCATGCAGCCGCCCGTCACGTCGCCGGATGCGCGCGCTCGCGCGCCCCGGAGGCCGTCGTGAGCGCGGCCCGCGTGGTGCCGCTCGCGCTGGCCGCCGCCGCGCTGCTCGGCGGTTGCGGACGGCCGGCAGACACCGGCACGACTTACCAGGGCTATATCGAAGGCGAATTCGTGTACCTGTCGTCGTCGCAAGCGGGCACGCTGACCCAACTGTCGGTCGAACGCGGCCAGGCCATCGCGGCCGGTACGCCGGTGTTCGCGCTCGAAGCCGTCAGCGAAACGGCCGCGCTGCAACAGGCGCAGCATCAGCTCGCGGCCGCACGCGCGCAGCTTGCCGACCTGCAGACCGGCAAGCGCCCGCCGGAAGTCGCGGTCACGCGTGCGCAGCTCGCGCAGGCCACCGCGCAAGCGGCGCGGGCCGCCGCGCAACTCGCGCGCGACGAACGCCAGTACGCGGCCGGCGGCCTGTCGAAACAGCAGCTCGACGATACGCGCACGTCCGCGCAGACCACCGCCGCGCAGATGCGCGAGCTGCAGAACCAGGTCGATGTCGCGCGTTTGCCGGGCCGCGCGCAGCAGGTGGCCGCCCAGGCCGCGCAGGTCGACGCCGCGCAGGCCGCCGTGGCCGAAGCGCAATGGAAGCTCGACCAGAAGCGCATCGCCGCGCCCGCCGACGGACGCGTGTACGACACGCTCTACCGCGTCGGCGAATGGGTGCAGGCCGGCAATCCGGTCGTGCAGATGCTGCCGCCGCGGAACCTGAAGGTGCGCTTCTTCGTGCCGGAGGCGGCCATCGCGTCGCTCGCCCCGGGGCGCACGATCGCGATCCACTGCGACGGCTGCGCGGCCGACGTGCCCGCACGCATCACCTACGTGTCGAGCGGGGCCGAGTACACGCCGCCGGTGATCTACAGCAACGAGAGCCGGAGCAAGCTCGTGTTCATGGTCGAGGCGCGCCCGGCGCCCGTCGACGCGCCGAAGCTGCATCCGGGCCAGCCCGTCGCCGTGAGGGTGCGTTGAACGCGCCGGCCGCTCCGTACGCGATCGACGTCGACCGCCTGAACAAGCGGTTCGGCGACAAGCACGTCGTGAAGGACGTATCGCTGCGCGTCGCGCGCGGCGAAATCTTCGGCTTTCTCGGGCCGAACGGCAGCGGCAAGACCACGTCGATCCGGATGATGTGCGGCCTGCTCACGCCCGACTCGGGCAGCGGCACCTGCCTCGGCTACGACATCGTGCGCGACAGCGCACAGATCAAGCGGCGCGTCGGCTACATGACGCAGCGCTTCTCGTACTGGGAAGACCTGTCGATCCGCGAGAACCTCGATTTCGTCGCGCGCGTGTACGGGATGCCCGATCGCCACGCAACCGTCGCGCGCGCGCTCGACGGGCTCGGTCTCGCGAGCCGTGCGGATCAGCTCACGGGCGCGCTGTCCGGCGGCTGGAAGCAGCGCCTCGCGCTCGCCGCGTGCATGCTGCACGAGCCGGAGCTGCTGCTGCTCGACGAACCGACCGCCGGCGTCGACCCGGCCGCGCGCCGCGACTTCTGGGAAGAGCTGCACCGGCTCGCCGCGCAAGGGATCTCGGTGCTCGTCAGCACGCACTACATGGACGAAGCCGAGCGCTGCCACAAGCTCGCGTATATCGCGGCCGGCGAACTGCTCGCACAGGGCACGTCGGCGGAGATCGTCGCGTCGCAGCATCTGTCGACCCGCACGATCACGGGCGGGCACCTGACCGAACTGTCCGCGCAACTGCGCACGATGCCGGGCGTCGATCAAACCGTCGTGTTCGGCGCCGCGCTGCACGTGAGCGGCCGCGATCGCGCGCTGCTCGACGCGACGCTCGCGCAGGTGGCGGCGCAGGTCGGCGCGCGCACGGACGGCCGCGCATCGCTGCAGATCGCGCCGATCGACACCGGGCTCGAAGATGTCTTCATCTACATGATGGGCCGTGCCTCCGGGCCGCCCGGCGGAGCGTCGTCATGAACGCGTGGGCGGGCCTGCGCGATTCGTTCTCGATCGCGCGCTGGTGGAGCATCGTGCTGAAGGAATTCCTGCAGCTGCGCCGCGATCGCGTCACGTTCGCGATGATCGTCGGCGTGCCGATCATCCAGCTCGCGCTGTTCGGCTTCGCGATCAACACCGATCCGAAGCACCTGCCGACCGCGGTGATCGTCGCCGATTCGAGCCCCTTCGCACGCAGCTTCATCGCCGCGATGCGCAACTCCGCGTACTTCGACATCGTCGCGACGCTGCCCGACGAAGCGGCCGGCAGGCAGGCGCTCGCGCGCGGCGACGTGCAGTTCGTGCTGAGCGTGCCGGCCGATTTCTCGAAGCGGCTGCTGCGCGGCGAGCATCCGTCGCTGCTCGTCGAGGCGGACGCGACCGATCCCGTCGCGACCGCGTCGGCGATCGGTGCGCTGACGGGTCTCGTGCAGCCCGTCGCGGACAAGGACCTGACAGGCCCGCTCGCGCACCTGAACGGCCGCCCGGCCGCGTTCGACGTCGTGCTGCACCGCCTGTACAACCCCGAAGGCATCACGCAGTACAACGTCGTGCCGGGCCTGATGGGCGTGATCCTGACGATGACGATGGTGATGATGACCGGCCTCGCGATCACCCGCGAGCGCGAGCGCGGCACGATGGAAAACCTGCTCGCGACACCCGTGCGGCCGCTCGAGGTGATGACGGGCAAGATCGTCCCGTACGTGTTCATCGGGCTGATCCAGGTGTCGATCATTCTCGCGGCCGCGCGGTACGTGTTCGAGGTGCCGTTCGTCGGCGGTGTGTTCGCGATCTACCTGGCCGCGCTGCTCTTCATCGCCGCGAACCTGACGGTCGGCATCACGCTGTCGTCGCTCGCGCAGAACCAGTTGCAGGCGATGCAGCTCGCGGTGTTCTACTTCCTGCCGAACATCCTGCTGTCGGGCTTCATGTTCCCGTTCGCCGGGATGCCGAAGTGGGCGCAGTTCATCGGCAACCTGCTGCCGCTCACCTACTTCAACCGCCTCGTGCGCGGCATCCTGCTGAAAGGCAACGCCTGGGCCGACCTGTGGCCGTCCGTATGGCCCGTCGCGCTGTTCACCCTCGTCGTGATGAGCGTCGCGCTGCGCTTCTACCGGCGCACGCTCGATTAGGGGCCCGCGCGATGAAATCGGCTTCGCGTCGCCCATCCTACGCTGCCCGCGGCGGCGCGCTGGCCGCCATTGCGCTGCTCGCCGGATGTGCGCTGGGGCCGGATTTCCGCGCGCCGGAGCCGCCGGCCACGCAGCAGTACACGCGCGATGCGGCGCCCGCGACCACGGCCGCCGCCGGCCCGGCCGGCGACGCGCAGACGTTCGCGTCGTCCGCGCATACGCTGCAACGCTGGTGGACGCAGTTCGGCTCCGAACCGCTCGACCGCCTCGTCGACACCGCATGGCGCAACAGCCCGACGCTCGCCGAGGCGCGCGCGCGGCTCGACGAAGCGCGGCAGAACCATGCGGCCCAGGCCGGCGCGACGATGCTGCCGCGCGTCGACGCGAACCTGTCCGCCACGCGCGAGAAGGTCGACGTCGCCGCGTTCGGGCTGCCCGCCAACGTGCCGAATCCGGGGCCATTCACACTGTATGACGCGTCGGTGAGCGTGTCGTACGCGCTCGACGTGTTCGGCGGCAACCGGCGCGCGCTCGAAGCGCTGCGCGCCCAGGTCGACTATCAGGCGTATACGCTCGACGCCGCGCGCCTGACGCTTGCGGGCAACATCGTCGCGACCGCGATCCTGCGCGCGTCGCTCGCGCAGCAAGTCGCGCTCACGCGGCAGCTCGTCGACGCGCAGACGCGGCAGCTGCGCATCGTCGAAGCGCGCTTCGCGGCGGGGGGCGTGTCGCGGGCCGACGTGCATGCGCAGCGCGCGCTGCTCGCGCAAACGCAGGCATCCCTGCCGCCGCTCGCCGCCCGCCACGCGCAGGCCGGGCACCGGCTCGCGATCCTGCTGGGCGCGCCGCCATCCGGCGACGCGCTGCCCGACCTCGCGCTCGACGCACTCGCGCTGCCTCGCACGCTGCCGGTCGCGCTGCCGTCGACGCTCGCGCGCGAACGGCCCGACATCCGCGCGGCGGAGGCCGTGCTGCACCAGGCGAGCGCGAACGTCGGCGTGGCCACGGCGAACCTGTATCCGCGTTTTTCGATTTCGGCGGGGATCGGGTCGGAACGCACGCGCATCGCGGATATCGTCAGCGGGCTCAATGTCTGGAACGTCGGGCTCGGCCTGACGCAGCCGCTCTTTCACGGCGGCGAACTGCGCGCGAGGAAACGCGCGGCCGAAGCGGCGTACGACGCCGCGTTCGCGAGCTATCGGGAAACCGTGCTGCTGGCGCTTCAGCAGGTGGCCGACGCGATGCGCGCGGTCGAACACGATGCGGCCGAATTGCAGGCGAGAGACACCGCTACGCAACAGGCGGCGGCCAGCCGCGCGATTGCCGGCGACCGCTATGCGGCGGGCGGAATCAGCCTGATCGACCTGCTCGATGCACAGCGCCAGGTACTACAGACCGCGCTCGAGCGGACCCGTGCGCAAGCCGACCGGCTTGCCGATACGGCGGCGCTGTTCCAGGCGCTGGCGGGAAACTGGACGGATGATTCGCACCGCTGACCGGCACGATGGCGCGACGATGCATCGCCGGACGCGGCCGGACCCACACCGCACCCGCGCCATGCGCTACGCGCCCGCCGCGTACCGACGAAAAAAAACCGGCCCGAAGGCCGGTTTCTTCATACCGCATGCCGTGAGCGGCGCTCGCGCGCCGCGCGACATTTAGAAGCGGTGGATCAGGCCAACGCCGGCGGCGATCTGGTTCTGCTTCGAACCTGCGCCCACGCCGTCGCCCGTCGACGTCGTCGCGAGGATCACGCCGCCCGTCGGGGTCAGCGTGTTGCCGCTCGCGTGCTGATAAGCCTCAACTGCGTACAGGCCCGTGCGCTTCGACAGGCTGTAGTACTGCGACAGCGTGACCTGATGGTACTTGGCCGAGCTCGAGATGCCGTTCGACTCGGTCGCACGCGTGTACGAGTAGCCTGCCGCGAAGTCCCACTGCGGCGCTGCCTTCCAGTGCAGCACGGCGCCTGCCGTGTTGAAGATTGCCGTGTTCCTGAAGCCCGACAGCGTACCCGGGATGTATTGCACGTTCGAGTACGAAACCGAAACGTCCCACGCCGGCGTGAACTGATAGCCTGCCGTCACGGCGAGACGCTGTTGCGCCTGTGCCGACTTGTAGCCGTTGTTGATCGACGACACGGCCTGCTCTGCACCGTTGCCGCTCGTGTCCAGACCGTTCTGCGCGGTCGAGTTCGCGCCCCACACACCGCCGCCGAGCGTCGCGTTGTTGATACGCTGGAAGCCGACCGCGATGCCTGCCGGGCCGTTCAGGTACTGGACCGCCGCGCTCCACGTCGAGCCGCGGTTCACGCTGCCTGCAACGCCGCCGAACGAGTACGAACCGCCGACCGTGAAGCCGTAGAACTTCGGCGACATGTAGACGAGCGAGTTGTTCGCGCGGTAGCTGGTATCCAGCGAATCGATATCACCCGGGTGCGCGCCGTAGTAGCCGGTCAGCCAAGTCGTCGGGCTGTACGGCGACAGCAGCGTGTAGTACGCGGTGTACTGGCGGCCTGCCGTCAGCGTACCGTACGTCTGGTTGCTCAGGCCGACCCATGCCTGACGCGTGAAGATGCCGTTCGTCCATTGCGACGAGCCGTTGTTCGCGTTGAAGCCGGCTTCCAACTGGAAGATCGCCTTCGTGCCGCCGCCGAGGTCTTCGCTGCCCTTCAGGCCGAAGCGGCTGCCTGCCCAAATGCCGGTGGCCATCTGCACCTTCGAGTGACCGCCCGTGGTCGCGCCGGTTGCCGACGAGTTGTTCTGCCAGGCGATAGCGTTATCGACGATACCGTACAGGGTGACGCTGCTCTGGGCGTGGGCTGCGGTAGCGGCTGCGAGACCCACTGCCGTCATGGCGAAAGCGACGCGCTTTTTCATTGATTCTCCGTCCTCAAAGAGTGATTTCTTTTCTGGTGTGGTTTTATGCACATGTGCGAGTACATGCCGGTGCGATTCTGACGGATTACCAATCGTTTCCCAATACGCCCAGTCGGTCATCGTATGATCGACGCAACGCACGGGTTCACCAAACGGTTACATAACACCTGAAAACGCTTACGCGGCGGGGATTTCCGGCATTTCCCGGTGAAAACCCTAGCTTTACATTTTTACGGGTGCATCGCGACCGAGCGATGTTGTCAGACGCCTCCGGCACGTTTGTTCCGACCAATGCGCAACCCGCGATCGACACCGCGATTCGCATCGCCGCGCAGGATCGCTTACGTTCATGACACCCACGTTTCGGGAAGGGAAATTTGAAAACGTTTCAGCCCGTACGGAGGAGATCGGACGGAGCGGCCCGGCGAACGCGGGCCGACGGAGGATGCCGGCGCCTCGCGCCGGCGGCATTCAATGCGACCCGGCTGGCGCGATCCGCGCGTTCACCGCGTCGACCAGCGCGTTCATGCGCGCACGGATCGCCGCGTTCGAACCGACGAGCGCGAGCGACGACGCCATGATCCGGTAGACCCGCTTGCGCGGCACCTTCGCCGGCCGCGCCGGATCGAGCCACGCGTCGTGGCCGGCCAGCAGTTCGAGCGTTTCGAGGCCGATCATGATCGGCCACAGGCACGCGAGCCGCAGACGCACGAAGCGGCGCGGAATCGCCAGCGTATAGAGGCACGCGTCGCGATACTGCGCGAGCGTCGCGCGCAACAGCTCGACCAGCACGCCGCGCGCGCGGGCCGACGCGTCGGGCGACATCAGGTCGGCGACGCCGATGCGATGCTCGGCCAGCACGTCGTCCGGCAGGTAGCAGCGGCCGATCCGCAGGTCCTTCGCGCAGTCGCGCAGGATGTTGGTCATCTGCAGCGCCTTGCCGAAACGGATGCCTTTCTCGCGCATGTCCGCGAAGTCCCAGCCGCGCGCGGCCCGCGTGTGCGCGCCGGTCATGTCGGTCCAGAATTCGCCGACGCAACCGGCAACCAGATACGTGTAGCGATCTAGTTCGTCACGGTTCGGCAGCGACGCGACCTGCCCCGACTGCTCGTCGGGGAACGTGCGCAGGTCGAACTCCATCCCCGACGTCAGCGTCGCGACGACCTTGCGGATCGACGCGCGGTCCGCGTCCGGCTGCGCGCGCAGCAACGCAAGCATCGGCTTCATCGAGGCGAGCAGCACATGCTCGTGCGAATCCGTCTGCATCCGCGTCACGTCCTCGAGCGCGCGCGACAGCGCCGCGCCGTCGCCGAGCCGCTCGATCTCGTCGCGCAGGTCGGTCAGCAGCGCCGCGCGGCGCTCGGGCGCGACGAGCGCCGTGTCGGCGATCGTGTCGGCCGCGCGCGCGAGCAGGTAGGCCAGGCCGACCGGCTCGCGCATGCCGTCGGGCAGCACGCGCAGCGTCAGGTAAAAGGAGCGGGAAACGTTCTTCAGCAGGTCGCCGAGCAGGTAGGCGGGATCGGTATGAGTCGTCATGGGTCGCTAAAAATCGGCCGGCGCGGGCCCCGGACGCACGCGGTGCCGGGGTGCCCGCGCCGGCCGCGAGTCGCCGCATCGTCGTGCGCGGGCAGGCGTCGGCCCGGCGCGGCGATGCAAAAGTCCCGCAAGTTTAGTGCATCCGGCGCGGCGGCTCCCTACGCGGGGCCGAATCGCGCGGCGCACACCGCCGCGTGTTCCGCCGTCCCGCCCGTTTGCCGCCACGACAAAATCGAAAGGCGAAAGTAATACATATGTAATGATCCGGTGCGACGATCGCGTCCCGTTCGATCCCGTTCAATCCGTGCCGCCGGATCGAGCGTCCTTTCACCGACTTCCGTTCCGAAGGTTCACCGCCATGCTCTTCACGCGCCCGACCGCCCTGCGCTGCATCCCGTTCGCCTGTGCCGCCGCCCTTGTGCTTGCCGCCTGCGGCGGCGGCGACGTCTCGGCGTCCGATCCCACGCATCCGATCTCCGCGAAGGTCCAGGTGGTCGGCCATCGCGGCGCGAGCGCGCTGCGCCCCGAACACACGCTCGCGTCGTACCGCAAGGCGATCGAGGACGGTGCGGACGTGATCGAGCCCGACCTCGTCGCGACCCGCGACGGCGTGCTCGTCGCGCGCCACGAAAACGAAATCTCGGGCACGACGAACGTGTCGACGCTGCCGCAGTTCGCGAGCCGCAAGGCGACCAGGACGATCGACGGCACGCAGCTGACCGGCTGGTTCACCGAAGACTTCGCGCTCGCGGAGCTGAAGACGCTGCGCGCCCGCGAGCGCATTCCGCAGATCCGCCCGGCGAACACCGCGTACAACGACCAGTTCGAGATCCCGACCTTCGACGAGATCGTCGCGCTCGCGAAGCAGATGTCCGCGCAGACCGGCCGCACGATCCATCTGTATCCGGAAACCAAGCACCCGACCTACTTCCAGTCGATCGGCCTGCCGCTCGAGGATCGCGTCGTCGACGCGCTGCTGAAGGATCCGTACACGGCGCGCACGGCGACCGTCTACATCCAGTCGTTCGAGGTCGCGAACCTGAAGACGCTCCGCAACCGGATCAAGTCGAGCCAGCCGAACTGGAAGCTCGTGCAGTTGATGGACGAAGCCGGCCAGCGTCCGTACGACTTCGTGAAGGCGAACGACAAGCGCACCTATGGCGACCTGTCGACGCGCGACGGAATGCGCGAGATCGCGTCCTATGCGAACGGCGTCGGGCCGTACAAGACGTCGATCATCGCGGTGGCCGCGGACGGCACGCTGCAGCAGCCGACGCCGTACGTCCGCTATGCGCACGAAGCCGGCCTCGTCGTGCATCCTTACACGTTCCGCCCGGAGAACAACTTCCTGCCCGCGTCGCTGAAGGACGGCGGCACGCCGGCCGCGCGCAACACCGCGGGCTCGGTGCGCGAGATCCAGGCATACCTGCGCGCGGGCATCGACGGCTTCTTCACCGACGATCCGGCCGTCGGCCGCACGGCTGTTGATACGTTCAAGCGCTGAACCTTCTGAACGCGCGGCTACCGGGCGCGGCGCACGCCGGGCCGCGCGCCGGGCCCCGCGCCGGTTGTCGGGCGCCGGGCGCCGGGCGCCGGGCGCCGGTTGCCGGTTGCCGGTTGCCGGTTGCCGGTTGCCGGTTGCCGGTTGCCGGTTGCCGGTTGCCGGTTGCCGGTT
>NZ_JAWRYD010000057.1:0-24371 GCF_046534765.1 Burkholderia sp. SIMBA_062 | reverse complement strand
CGGATCGCCGCCGACAGCCCGGCGGGGCCGCCGCCGACGATCACGACGTCGTATTCCATCGATTCGCGCGGGCCGTACTGCTCGATGAGGCTTGCGGGGGTCATTGGCGTTCCTCTAACCGTTAGAATGCTTTTATTCGGGAGCGTATTGTCTGCGAAACGAAACGCTTGCCGCAACAGCATGCGAATAGATTAGCACGATCGTTCTATTTTTTGTGCCAGGGTTATGCTGCGTGGGGCAGGGCGCCCGTCGCGGCGAAACGATATCGAAAGGGGATGTGCAATGGGTCGATCGATCAATCTGGAAGGCAAGGTCGCGCTGGTCACGGGCGCATCGAGCGGTCTCGGGCAGCGCTTCGCGCAGGTGCTGTCGCAGGCCGGTGCGAAGGTGGTGCTCGCGAGCCGCCGCGTCGAGCGCCTGAAGGAGCTGCGCGCGGAGATCGAGGCGGCGGGCGGTGCCGCACACGTCGTGTCGCTCGACGTCACCGACGTGCAGAGCATCAAGGCGGCCATCGCGCACGCGGAGACGGAAGCCGGTACGATCGACATCCTCGTGAACAATTCGGGTGTCTCGACGATGCAGAAGCTCGTCGACGTGACGCCGGCCGATTTCGAATTCGTGTTCGACACCAACACGCGCGGCGCGTTTTTCGTCGCGCAGGAAGTCGCGAAACGGATGATGATGCGCGCAAACGGCAACGGCAAGCCGCCGTACCGGATCATCAACATCGCGTCGGTGGCCGGCCTGCGCGTGTTTCCGCAGATCGGGCTGTATGCGATGAGCAAGTCGGCGGTCGTACAGATGACGCGCGCGATGGCGCTCGAATGGGGCCGCCACGGAATCAACGTCAACGCGATCTGTCCGGGCTATATCGACACCGAAATCAATCATTACCTGTGGGAAACCGAGCAGGGCCAGAAGCTGCACTCGATGCTGCCGCGCCGGCGCGTCGGCAAGCCGCAGGATCTCGACGGGCTGTTGTTGCTGCTCGCGGCTGACGAGTCGCAGTTCATCAACGGCTCGATTATCTCCGCCGACGACGGCTTCGGCCTCGCCTGAGTGGGTGACATTCAGCAACAAAGAAGACTGCAATGAGCGAATATTCCCCTGTTTTTGAAATGTCGATGCCGATCCGCTGGGGCGACATGGATGCGTTCGGCCACGTGAACAACACGGTCTATTTCCGCTACATGGAACAGGCCCGGATCTCGTGGTTCGAGGAACTCGGCATCGCGGGCGGCAACGGCGAGGGGCACGGGCCCGTGATCGTCACGGCGTCGATGGAGTTCCTGAAGCAACTGCACTATCCGGGCGACGTGATCGCGCGGATGTCGGCCGCGAAGCCGGGCCGCAGCAGCTTCGACACCGGTTTCGAGCTGACGCGCGCGGACGATCCGCAGCACGTCTATGCGCGCGGCAATGCCCGCTGCGTGTGGGTCGACTATGCGCTCGGCAAGTCGGTGCCGCTGCCGCAACTGCTGCGCGATACGATCGAGCGCGCGCTCGCGGCGAAGGTCGGCTGAGCGCGGCGGCATCGAACCCGGCGCGCGGGTGCCGGTGTGTCGCCATTTCCTGAAGTTCCCCTCAATCGGCCGTGTCACGCGGCCGATTGCCATTGCGGCGCGCGTGTCACTGGCCGAGCAGGCGCTGCAGCAGCTCCGGCGTATTGTTCGTGCCGTACTTGCGCATCAGCCGAGCGCGATAGATGTCGACCGTGCGCGAACTGATGTCGAGCACGCGCCCGATCTGCTTGCTGGTCTTGCCGGTCGCAAGCTGCGCGGCGATCTCCCGTTCGCGCGGCGTCAGCTCGACGGCGACGCGGCGTGTCGCGCTCAGGTCCTCGAAGGTCCAGATGCCGGCCGCGAGCGGTGCGGTGCGGTCGAGCGCGCGGCCCGTCACGTGGCACCAGAACAGCTCGCCGTCGGCCCGTTTCATGATTCTGTCATCCGCGTAGATGCCGTTCGCGATCATCACGCGCGAAATGCGTTCGCCGATCCGCTGGAATTCGCCCGGTGACGGATAGAGCACCTCGTACGACTTCCCGAGCAGATCGGCCCGTGCGCAGCGGAAGATCGACGCGAGCGCGTCGTTGCAGTCCTCGATCACGCGGTCGCGCGACATCACGAGGCCGAGCGGCGCGAGGTGAAAGGCAGTCTGGTAATCGAGAGCGGGCATGGCGCAGGCAAGCGGAGGCAAACGCTTATGTATTTTTGCGTATTGTGCCGTATCCGCGCCGCATCGTACCCTTTCAGGCATCTCGCGGCGGTTTGTCGCGATATAAAAACAGCGCGCCTCGACGCAGGTATCGCCGTGCATGCATAGAATGATGCGGCGGGCTTGCGGCCCAGTGGGCGCGTGAACCGGTTTTGCTGGTTTCCATAGAGGAAGGGACATACAGATGAACAAAGTCTATCCAAGCGCGGCCGCCGCGCTGGAAGGGATCGTCCGTGACGGACAGACCTTCGCGGTGGGCGGCTTCGGCCTGTGCGGGATCCCCGAGGCGCTGATCGGCGCGTTGCGCGATTCGGCCGTCAAGGGCATCACCTGCATCAGCAACAACGCGGGCGTCGACGGCTTCGGTCTCGGCCTGCTGCTGGAAACGCGCCAGATCAAGAAGATGATCTCGTCGTATGTGGGCGAGAACAAGGAGTTCGAGCGCCAGTATCTGGCCGGCGAACTCGAGCTCGAATTCACGCCGCAGGGCACGCTCGCCGAGAAGCTGCGCGCGGGCGGCGCCGGCATTCCCGCCTTTTTCACGAACACCGGCTACGGCACCGTGATCGCCGAAGGCAAGGAAACGCGCCAGTTCGGCGATCGCCACTACGTGCTCGAGCCGTCGCTGACGGCCGACGTCGCGCTCGTGAAGGCGTGGAAGGCCGACAAGTCCGGCAACCTGATCTATCGCCGCACCGCGCGCAACTTCAACCCGATGTGCGCGATGGCGGGCAAGATCACCGTCGTGGAAGTCGAGGAGATCGTCGAGAACGGCACGCTCGATCCGGACCAGATCCACACGCCTGGCATCTTCGTGCAGCGCATCGTGCTGAACGCGACCCCCGAGAAACGCATCGAACAACGCGTCGTACGCGCGAAAGGAGACTGACATGGCCTGGAATCGTGACCAGATGGCCGCGCGCGCGGCGAAGGAACTGCAGGACGGCTTCTACGTGAACCTCGGCATCGGCCTGCCGACGCTCGTCGCGAACCACGTGCCGGAAGGCGTCGAGGTGTGGCTGCAGTCGGAAAACGGCCTGCTCGGCATCGGCCCGTCGCCGACCGAGGACGAAGTCGACGCCGACCTGATCAACGCCGGCAAGCAGACCGTCACGACGCTGCCGGGCTCGTCGATCTTCTCGTCGGCCGATTCGTTCGCGATGATTCGCGGCGGCCACATCAACCTCGCGATCCTCGGCGCGATGCAGGTCAGCAAGACAGGCGACCTCGCGAACTGGATGATCCCGGGCAAGATGATCAAGGGCATGGGCGGCGCGATGGATCTCGTCGCGGGCGTGAAGCGCGTCGTGGTGCTGATGGAGCACGTCGCGAAGGGCGATCAGCACAAGATTCTCGACGAATGCAATCTGCCGCTGACGGGCGTCGGCGTGGTCGACCTGATCATCACCGATCTCGGTGTGATCGAAGTAACGCCGAACGGCCTGAAGGTGCTCGAGCTCGCCGACGGCGTGAGCGCGGAAGAGATCCAGACGAAGACGGGCGCACCGCTCGATGTGAGCGCGGTCGCCTGAGCATCGTCCTTTCAGCACGACATTGACGCCCCGCGTTCCTGACGGAACGCGGGGCGTTTTGTCATGACCGCATGCGTCACGCGATCGCGCCGCCCCCGTCGATCAGCACCGTCGAACCGGTCGCATAAGGCGTCGTGGCCAGGTAGACGATCGCGTTCGCGACGTCCTCGGGCTGGCCGACGCGGCGTGCGGGGAGGCGCTGGGCGGCGCCCGCGTACATCGCATCGCGCGCGTCGGGCGCGAGCTTGTCCCACAGCGGCGTCGCGATCAGGCCCGGCGACACGGTGTTCACCCGCACGGGCGCCAGTTCGAGCGCCAGGCCGCGCGCGAGCGCCTCGAGCGCGGCGTTGATCGCACCCTGCAGCACCGACGACGCGTTCGGCCGCACGCTGAGATAACCCGACACGAATGTCAGCGAACCGCCGGGTGCGATGTCGATCGAGCGGGCGATGCGGTATGCGCCCCAGAACTTGCTGTCCATCGCAGCCTGCGCGTCGGCAAGCGGCAGTGCGCGCAGCGGGCCCGTGGCTGTCTTCGCGGCTGAAATCACGACGTGGTCGAACTGGCCGACCCGCGCGCAGAACGCATCGACGGCCGCCGTGTCGGTGATGTCGAGCGCTTCGGTGCGCACGTGCCCGTCCGGCGCGGCATCTGCACCGGCCCTGGCGGGGTCGCGCGATGCGATCGTCACGACAGCGCCGCGTTGCGCGAAAGCTTTCGCTGCCGCGGCGCCGATACCCGAGCTGCCGCCGACGACAAGTACTTTCTTTCCGTGGAGTGGATCGTTCATGGTGTTGGTCCGATAAGAGGAGGTGAGCGGAATTCGGTCAGATCGTTTCGGCTTCGCGCAGCGTCGACGGGCTGCGCAGCGCGAAGCGGGCGATGTCGTTCTTGCGCATGAAGGTCACTCCCGGATGCGATCGGGCGTAGCGCAGGAAAGCATCCCACGCGCGGACCATCTGCGGCGTGCCGCTGATCCGGTCGTGCGCGCTGATCGACATCAATCTGCGCCGCTGCCCGGCTTCCGCGTACAGCTGGTCGAAATCGAGCTTGATCTGCTCGAGAAACATCGTCGGCGAGTAGTTGCGGCCCTCGATCAGCAGGATGTCGTTGTTGCGCAGCGTGTAGGGGACGACCACGAAATCGCGACCGCCGACGGTCTCGATGAACGGCTCGTCCCGGCTGACGTCGTCGATGTGATACACGTAACCGAGTTCCTGCAGCAGCGGCAGCGTGTGCGGCCCGCGCCGCAGCCAGTTGCAGTTGTAGCCGACCGGGCGCTGTCCCGTCACCGCTTCGACCATGTCACGGGCCTCGGCGAGGAAACGCCGCTCGTCGTCGCGGTTCATCGCGAATTGCGAGCGCCATGTCGGGCCGTGCGCGGCCGCTTCGTGGCCGCGCGACACGATCTCGCGCGCCAGTTCGGGATGGCGGCGTGCGGCTTCCCCGATCATGTGCGACGTGACTTTCACGCCGTGCCGATCCCACAGGTCGAGCAGGCGCGGAATCCCTTCACGATAGCCATACGCGAACCACGTGGCCGACGCCAGATCGACCGGCACCGACGATGGAAATTCGACGGGCGGGAACGGGCTGTCCGCGCCCTTGGGCGGTTGTCCGCCGGCCTCGAATTGCATCGAGATCGAGATGACGAGCCGCGTATCGTTCGGCCAGAATCCGCGGGCGCTCGTGTCTTCCGGCTGCGGTGCCGGTGCGCCGGCTGCGGGCCGGGAGGCACCCGCGACCACCGCGATGCCGGCCGCCAGCCCGGCGCCGGCCTGTGCAAGAAACGTGCGGCGTGCCGGAGGCGTCGCCGGATTGGAGTCGTTGTAAGTCATCGTCTCCTCCGTCAGCCGACGAGCCCGAGCTGGCGCATCAGCGTCAGGTTGTCCTCGATGTGCCAGTTTTCCGCAATCCGGCCATGGTCGATCCGGTAGATGTCGGTCGCGATGAAGTCGACCGTCTGCCCGCTACCGGCTGTGCCATTGAACGTGCCGGTGAAATGCCCTCGAAAATGCAGGTGCACGACGACCCGGTCGCCCGCGACGATCATTTGCTCGATGTCGCAACGCAGGTCCGGGATGGCCGCGCGCATCGTTTGGGATGCCGCGAGCGGCCCCGGGACGCCCTGTGCGCGGCCTGCCGGAAGCGTCCGGTCGATGAAGCCGGCGGCGAGTGCCGTTTGGGCGAGGCTGGCGTCGCCGGTATCCCAGAACGTGCCGTAGCGACGCGCGGCGAGGATCTGCTCGCGTGCCTGCGGGGCCGGCAGGTCGGCCGCGACGGTCACGCTGTGCGGCTCGACGAGGTCGGCCGCGCGGGATGCGGCAGGCGACAGCGCAACGACGCAGGCGGCCGCGGCGATGACGCGGGTGATTGGGCGAGCGGCCGAAAGAAGGCAAATCGACATGGTTTCGGGTGTCCTGTGTATAGCGTCGTGCGACGACGCGGAACAGGTATGGTAGGTTTTCGATTTCCATCTAAATACCGTCGGAAATCGAATGAATTATTCGAAAAAAGGAAAGATTCAATCGCTGTCGGTGCCACGATGCTGATCGACGATCTCCCGGCGCTCGATACCTTCGCGAGAATCGTGTCGGCCGGCAGCCTGTCGGCGGCGGCGCGCGAACTCGACTTGTCGCTGTCCGTCGTCAGCAAGCGGCTGGCGCATCTCGAGTCGCAGCTCGGCGTGCGTCTGCTGCACCGGACGACGCGGCAGCAGACGCTGACCGACGACGGTGCGCAGTTTCACGCGCAGGTGCTGCGCATCCTGGCCGAGGTGGAGCGTGCCGAAACGCTGATGACCGACCGCCGTGGCACGGTCGGCGGTTTGCTGCGCGTGACGGCGCCGGGCGAGCTCGGCCGACTGCGGATCGCGCCGCTCGTCGCGGCGTTTCAGCGGCGGCATCCCGAGCTGATCGTGCAACTGATGCTGACCGATGCGATCGTCGATCTGCTCGCGCACGACATCGATATCGCCGTGCGGATCGGCAGCCTCGCCGATTCGACGATGATCGCGCGCGAGCTGGCGCCCAATCATCGTGTGCTTTGCGCGTCGCCGGGCTATGTCGCCGCGCACGGTTTGCCGGCTGAACCGGCCGAGCTTCGTGCGCACCGATGCATCGTGATGGGCGACCAGCCGCGTGCCGAGTGGCGGTTCGACGGCGCACAGGGCACGGTTGCGGTCGAGGTGACGGCCGCGCTGCTGACGAACGACGGCGGCGCGGCGCGTACGTTGGCGCTGGAAGGGGCGGGCATCGCGCTGAAGTCGATCTGGGACGTCGGTGCCGATCTCGATGCCGGTCGACTGGTCCGCGTGCTGCCGGCATTCGCGGCGCCCGCGGCGCCGCTTCATGCGGTTTATCCCGGTGGTCGTCACGTGCCGTTGCGCGTGCGCGCATTCGTCGATTTCCTGCGCGAGCAGTTACGCGACGCGTGGGGCCGCGGCGACTGAGCGCGCTGCGGGCGATGTGCCGGCGGGGCGCGTGCGTGACGACCTGCGTTGACGAAGCGGTTTACAATCGTTTGCATCGGGCGGCGCACGCGTTGCCCGCCGCGCCGCCTCTGTTCGACAGGATGCCAACGATGCCGATCACCTCAGCGAATCCCCCGGTTCCCCATCAGCGACGCGTGCAGTGTGCAAGCGCCGCCGGCCTTCACCACGTCGCCTATACCGAATGGGGCGACCCGGCCAATCCGCGCGTGCTGGTCTGCGTGCACGGCCTGACCCGTTCGGGGCGCGACTTCGACCGGCTCGCCGCCGCGCTCTCCGATACGTATCGCGTCGTCTGCCCCGACGTCGTCGGGCGCGGTCGCTCCGACTGGCTCGCTGATCCGCGGCATTACGCGATTCCGCAATACGTCGCCGACATGGTCACGCTAATCGCGCGGCTCGATGTCGAGTCGGTCGACTGGTTCGGCACGTCGATGGGCGGGCTGATCGGCATGGCGCTCGCGGGGCTGCCCGGTTCGCCGCTGCGCCGGATGATCGTGAACGACGTCGGCCCGCGCATCGAACCCGATTCGCTGACGCGCATCGGCGAATACCTCGGCGTGCAGCCGCGCTTCGCGACCGAGCAGGAAGGCGTCGACTATCTGACGTCGCTGTCGCTGCCGTTCGGGGAGTTGACCGCTGACGAATGGCGCGAGATCAACCGGCCGCTGCTGCGCGAGCTGCCCGACGGCGGCTGGACGATGCGCTACGATCCGCGCATCGCCGAGCCGTTCAAGGCGACGACACCTGAACTGGCCGCGCTCGGTGAAACCGCGCTGTGGCGCGCGATCGAGACGACCGATGCGTCGCTGCTCGTCGTGCGCGGCGCCGATTCGGACTTGTTGTCGCGCGAGACCGCCGCCGAGATGGTGCGCCGCGGCCGGCATGTGGCGCAGGCGGAAATTCCCGGCACGGGGCACGCGCCGGCATTCCTGAACGCCGACCAGATTGCGCTCGCGCGGCGGTTTTTCGTCGAAGGCGCCTCATAAACGCGTCATAATATGCGGTTCGGCGGCGCACCGTCGCCGATTCTTCACCCACTCAAACGACCGGAATATTCCATGGCAGTCATTCGTCACCACGTCGGAGCCCGTCTCTCCGAAACCGCGATCCACAACGGTACCGTGTATCTGGCTGGCCAGATCGCCGAAGACACCACCCAGGACATCAAGGGCCAGACGCGCGAAGTGCTGGGCCACATCGACCGCCTGCTCGCCGAAGCGAACAGCGACAACGCGCATCTGCTGTCGGTGCAGATCTACATTTCGGATCTCGCGAATTTCGAAGGCATGAACGCGGAGTGGGACGCGTGGGTCGCGCCGGGCAACACGCCGCCGCGCGCGACCGTCGAGGCCAAGCTCGCGGATCCCGCGCTGCTGGTCGAAATCGTCGTCGTCGCCGCGCAACGGAGCTGAGCGAAGCATCACGATGACCGCAATACGCCAGGCCGTGCAATGACCGAGTCCGTTACCGCTTCTTCCGTCGCGGCGCCGTCGTTCGACGACGTGCTCGCGTTCGTGCGCGAGCGGGCCGGCGACGCGCGCCTGTCGACGGGCGAACTGCTCGCCGATCACTCGGCGGGCACCGCGTCGATCATGCGCACGTTGAACGTCGACCCGCACGCGATGCAGGCGGCCGCGCTGTTCGTGCTGACGCCGCATCTGAACGATCCCGAGCGGGAACTGACCGAACGGTTTGGCGAAGAGGTCGCGCGGCTCGTGTCCGACGTGCGCAAGCTGCTGCGGCTCGGCACCGTGAGCCTGCGCGCCGCGCAGAATGCGATGCCTGAAGCCGGGCGCGACGCGGCGGAAGAGCGGCGCACGCAGATCGAGGCGCTGCGCAAGATGCTGCTGGCGTTCGCGCAGGACATCCGCGTGGTGCTGATCCGGCTGGCGTCGCGGTTGCAGTCGCTGCGTTATTACGCGGCGGCGAAGATCGATCCGCCGCCCGACGTCGCGCGCGAGACACTCGAGATCTACGCGCCGCTCGCGAACCGTCTCGGCATCTGGCAACTGAAGTGGGAGCTCGAGGACCTCGCGTTCCGCTTCGAGGATCCGGTCACCTACAAGCGCATCGCCAAGCTGCTCGACGAGAAGCGCATCGAACGCGAGGCCTACGTCGCCCAGGCGATCGAGCGGCTCCAGCACGAGCTGGCGGAGGCGCACATCCCGGCCGACGTGAGCGGGCGGCCGAAGCACATCTACAGCATCTGGCGCAAGATGCGCGGCAAGGAGCTCGACTTCGCCGAGCTGTACGACGTGCGGGCGTTCCGCGTGATCGTGCCGGACATCAAGGATTGCTACGCGGTGCTCGGCATCGTGCATCACCTGTGGCAGCCGGTGCCGAAGGAATTCGACGACTACATCTCGCGCCCGAAGCCGAACGGCTACAAGTCGCTGCATACGG
This sequence comes from Burkholderia sp. SIMBA_062, assembly GCF_046534765.1. NCBI lineage: Bacteria > Pseudomonadati > Pseudomonadota > Betaproteobacteria > Burkholderiales > Burkholderiaceae > Burkholderia > Burkholderia sp. SIMBA_062. Next base: position 14,729 of record NZ_JAWRYD010000057.1, on the reverse strand, counting down.
TCGTGATCGGCGACGACGGCCGCGCGTTCGAAGTGCAGATCCGCACGCAGGAAATGCACCGCTTCGCGGAGTACGGCATCGCCGCGCACTGGCGCTACAAGGAAGCCGGCGCGCGCGGCTATGGCGGCCAGTTCTCGGCGAGCGACAAGTACGACGAGAAGATCGCGTGGCTGCGCCAGCTGCTCGCATGGAAGGACGACGTCGAGGTATCGGGCGACCAGGCGTGGGCCCAGTTGCGCGAGACGTCGCTCGACGATGACCACATCTACGTGCTGACGCCGCAGGCGCGCGTGATCGCGCTGCCGCAGGGTGCGACGCCGGTCGATTTCGCGTACCACCTGCACAGCGAGCTCGGCCATCGCTGCCGCGGCGCGCGCGTCGACGGCGTGATGGTGCCGCTGAACACGTCGCTCGCGAACGGCCAGACGGTCGAGATCGTCGCGGTGAAGGAGGGCGGCCCGTCGCGCGACTGGCTGAACCTGCAGCTCGGCTACCTGAAGAGTTCGCGTGCGCGACAGAAGGTGCGGGCGTGGTTCAACTCGATCGAGCAGGAAGAGAACATCGCGCATGGTCGCGCGCTCGTCGAAAAGACGCTGCAGCGCGAAGGCAAGACGTCGGTCAATCTCGACAACCTCGCCGCGAAGCTCGGCTTCAAGTCGCCCGACGAACTGTTCTCGGTCGTCGGCAAGGAAGAATTCAGCCTGCGCAACGTCGAGCACGCGCTGTCCGATGCGCCGCCGCCCGAGCACGCGCCCGAGGCGCCCGCCGATTTCGAGAAGCGCAGCAGCGGGGCGAGTGTCGCGCACGGCGCGTCGACCGGCGTGCTGGTGGTCGGCGTCGATGCGCTGCTGACCCAGCTTGCGCGCTGCTGCCGTCCGGCGCCGCCCGACCCGATCAGCGGTTTCGTTACGCGCGGCAAGGGGATGTCGATCCACCGCAGCGACTGCCCGACGTTCAGGCGGATGGCCGAACGGGCGCCGGAGCGCGTGCTGCAGACGACCTGGTCGGCCGACGTGCTGGGCGGACGCGGCGTGTCCGTCTATCCGGTCGACCTGATGATCGAGGCGAGCGACCGGCAAGGCTTGCTGCGCGACATCTCCGAAGTGTTCGCGCGCGAGAAAATGAACGTGGTGGGCGTGAAGACGCAGAGCCGCCGCAATGCGGCGTTCATGCAGTTCACGGTCGAGGTGTCGAATTCCGCGCAGGTACAGCGTGCGTGCACGCTGCTTGGCGAAGTGCCGGGCGTCGTGCGGGCGGGGCGCAAGACGTGACGCCCCTGTAATGGGGGCGGAACGCGACCCTTTTGCTGCGGCCGCATAAAACACTTGCCAAGTCAGCGATAGCTCCATATAATCTTAGCTTCTCTAGGCTCGTAGCTCAGCTGGTTAGAGCACCACCTTGACATGGTGGGGGTCGTTGGTTCGAGTCCAATCGAGCCTACCAACGAATTGAGAATGCCCGGTTTCCGGGTATTCGATGCAGTAGATAACTCAACGCGAACAGGGCGAATACGGTTATGACACCGCGAACGTTGACCGAAACCTTTTCGGAGCGACGCTAGTCGAGGAACGTTTTCGCCCTTTCAGCCCGAGTGAAGTATCGAATGCGGCCCCTCGAAAGCGGGGCCGCATTTTTTTTGTCGCGAAATTTCGCGCGCGACTTTTTTATCGCGTACCTGGTTTGCCGCCCACTGTCGGCATCACGGAGATTGCTATGGTTTCGATACGCTTGCCTGACGGCTCAGTTCGACAATACGAGCATCCGGTGACAGTTGCCGAGGTTGCGGCCTCGATCGGTCCCGGCCTCGCGAAGGCTGCGCTTGGAGGCAAGCTCGACGGCGAGCTCGTCGACACGTCCACGGTCATCGATCGCGACGCAGCGCTCGCGATCGTCACGGACAAGGATGCCGACGGTCTCGACATCATCCGTCACTCGACCGCCCACTTGCTCGCGTACGCAGTGAAGGAGCTGTATCCGGATGCGCAGGTGACGATCGGTCCCGTGATCGACAACGGCTTCTACTACGACTTCTCGTACAACCGCCCGTTTACGCCCGAGGATCTGGAAAAGATCGAAAAGCGCATGCAGGAAATCGCGAAGAAGGACGAGCCGGTGACGCGTCGCGTCGTGTCGCGCGACGAGGCGGCCGGCTATTTTCGCAGCATCGGCGAGAAGTACAAGGCCGAGATCATCGAATCGATTCCGCAAAGCGACGAAATCAAGCTGTACTCGCACGGCGGCTTCACGGATCTGTGCCGCGGGCCGCACGTGCCGTCGACCGGCAAGCTGAAGGTCTTCAAGCTGATGAAGGTCGCGGGCGCGTACTGGCGCGGCGACTCGAAGAACGAGCAGTTGCAGCGCATCTACGGCACGGCCTGGACGAAGAAGGAAGACCAGGATCAATACCTGCACATGCTCGAGGAGGCGGAAAAGCGCGACCACCGCAAGCTCGGCAAGCAGCTCGACCTGTTCCACATGCAGGAAGAGTCGCCAGGCATGGTGTTCTGGCACCCGAAGGGCTGGGCGCTGTGGCAGCAGGTCGAGCAGTACATGCGCCGCCGCGTGAACGACGCCGGCTACCTCGAGATCAAGACGCCGATGATCATGGATCGCTCGCTGTGGGAAGCGTCGGGCCACTGGCAGAACTACCGCGAGAACATGTTCACGACGGAGTCGGAGAAGCGCGATTACGCGATCAAGCCGATGAACTGTCCGGGGCACGTTCAGGTGTTCAAGCACGGCCTGCGCTCGTACCGCGACCTGCCGCTGCGCTACGCGGAATTCGGTTCGTGTCACCGCAACGAGGCATCGGGCGCGCTGCATGGCCTGATGCGCGTGCGCGGCTTCGTGCAGGACGATGCGCACATCTTCTGTACGGAAGAGCAGTTCATCGCCGAGTCGATCGCGTTCAATACGCTGGCGATGAGCGTGTACAAGGATTTCGGGTTCGAGCACATCGACATCAAGCTGTCGCTGCGCCCCGAACAGCGTGCGGGCACGGATGAAACGTGGGATCGTGCCGAGCAGGGCCTGCGCGACGCGCTGACGGCGTGCGGCCTGTCGTGGGAAGAGCTGCCGGGCGAGGGTGCGTTCTATGGTCCGAAGATCGAGTACCACATCAAGGATGCGCTCGGCCGTTCGTGGCAGTGCGGCACGTTGCAGCTCGACATGGTGCTGCCGGAGCGCCTCGGTGCCGAGTACGTCGCGGAGGACAACAGCCGCCGCCGGCCGGTGATGCTGCACCGTGCGATCGTCGGTTCGATGGAGCGATTCCTCGGTATTTTGATCGAGCACCATGCCGGCGCGATGCCGGCCTGGCTCGCGCCGTTCCAGGCAGTTGTGCTCAATATCGCCGAAAGTCAGGTGGAATATGCACACTCTCTGACCCAAACGTTGCAAAAACAAGGGGTTAGGGTGGCGGGCGATTTGCGCAACGAGAAGATTAGCTATAAAATACGCGAGCACACGCTGGAAAAGGTGCCTTATCTCCTCGTCGTGGGTGATAAGGAGCGTGATGCGCAAACGGTAGCCGTGCGTGCCCGTGGCGGCGTCGATCTTGGCGTTATGCCGATCGAAGCCTTCGTTGAGCGTCTGCAGGAAGACCTGCGCTCGTTCAAGTAACCACCCTGGCAGCGCGGCTCGTTTTTTTAATTTTTAGAGGAAACGTAACATCGCTACTGATAAGTCGTCGCATCGCATCAACGGTGAAATCTCTGCGCCGGAAGTGCGTCTGGTCGGGCTCGAGAACGAACCGCTCGGTATCGTAAAACTCGCTGATGCTTTCCGTAAATCGGAAGAACTGGATGTTGATCTGGTGGAAATCGCGCCGCAAGCGGTTCCCCCGGTCTGCCGTCTGATGGACTACGGCAAGTTCAAGTATCAGGAGTCCAAGAAGCAGCACGAAGCGAAGCTGAAGCAGAAGGTCATCCAGGTGAAGGAAGTCAAATTCCGCCCGGGTACCGATGACGGTGACTACCACGTCAAGCTCCGCAATCTCGTGCGCTTCCTCGAAGAGGGCGACAAGACGAAGATCACGTTGCGTTTCCGCGGCCGCGAAATGGCTCACCAAGAGATCGGCATGCGGATGCTGGAACGTCTGCGCACGGATCTCGAGGAAGTCGGCCAGGTCGAGCAGATGCCGAAGATGGAAGGGCGCCAGATGATCATGGTGCTCTCGCCGAAGAAAAAGAAGTAACGGGCCCGCGCGCACGGCGCGCAGGTTCGACAGTGGTTCGGTGCGTTGCCCGGTCCGGGCGGCGCACCAACAATGACGGCGGCTGCGCAAGCGGTTCGCCGTACACAAGTGGACTGGGTTTCGAAGGGCGGGTCAAGGGCGCATGCCAACCGCACACCCATCGCCATCAAATAAACTGGAGTTGTTCGTCATGCCTAAGATGAAGACCAAGAAGAGTGCTGCAAAGCGCTTCGTGGTGCGTCCGGGCGGTACCGTCAAGCGCGGTCAAGCCTTCAAGCGTCACATCCTGACCAAGAAAACCACGAAGAACAAGCGTCACCTGCGCGGCGCAACGGCAGTTCATGATTCCGATCTGAACTCCGTCCGCGCAATGCTGCCGTTCGCGTAACCCCTCAACTGATACTCTAAGGAGAGAAACATGCCTCGAGTCAAACGTGGGGTAACCGCACGGGCCCGCCACAAGAAGATCATCAAGCTGGCCAAGGGTTATCGCGGCCGTCGCAATAACGTCTACCGCATCGCCAAGCAGGCGGTGATGCGCGCTGGTCAGTACGCGTACCGCGATCGCCGCAACAAGAAGCGTGTGTTCCGCGCACTGTGGATCACGCGTATCAACGCGGCAGTTCGCCAGCACGACATGACCTACAGCGTGTTCATCAACGGCCTGAAGAAGGCGTCGATCGAACTCGACCGCAAGGTCCTCGCCGACATGGCGGTGTTCGACAAGGCTGCTTTTGCTGCGATCGTCCAGCAGGTGAAAGCCGCCGTTGCAGCCTAATTGCGAAATTAGCACTGCGTGGTGAGTTGCAGCGATGTTCCGGTAGTTTCGGCCGCTGCAGCGAAAACGGGGCTCTTCCGAGCCCCTTTTTTGTTTGGTGGGCAGATTGGCTCGCCAAGACCGAATGACGTTGGAAATGATGGGATCTATGGATCTGGACCAGATTGTCGCCGACGCGCAGCAGTCCTTCGAACAGGCTGCCGACATCACCACGCTCGAAAACGAGAAAGCACGATTTCTCGGCAAGTCGGGTGCGCTGACCGAGTTGCTCAAGGGCCTCGGCAAGCTCGATCCCGAAGCACGCAAAACCGAAGGCGCACGCATCAACGTCGCGAAGCAGCAGGTTGAAGCCGCGCTGACCGCGCGTCGCCAGGCGCTCGCCGACGCGCTGTTGAACCAGCGCCTCGCAGCCGAGGCGATCGACGTCACGCTGCCGGGCCGCGGCGCCGGTGCAGGCAGCCTGCACCCGGTGATGCGCACGTGGGAGCGCGTCGAACAGATTTTCCGCTCGATCGGCTTCGACGTGGCCGACGGCCCCGAAATCGAGACCGACTGGTACAACTTCACGTCGCTGAACAGCCCGGAGAACCATCCGGCGCGTTCGATGCAGGACACCTTCTACGTCGAAGGCAAGGATGCCGACGGCCGACAGCTGCTGCTGCGCACGCACACGAGCCCGATGCAGGTGCGTTACGCGCGCATGAACCGTCCGCCGATCAAGGTGATTGCGCCGGGCCGCACGTATCGCGTGGACAGCGATGCGACGCACTCGCCGATGTTCAATCAGGTCGAGGGGCTGTGGATCGACGAGAACATCAGCTTCGCCGACCTCAAGGGCGTCTATACCGATTTCCTGAAGAAATTCTTCGAGCGCGACGACATCCTCGTGCGCTTCCGTCCGTCGTATTTCCCGTTCACGGAACCGTCGGCCGAGATTGACATGATGTTCGAGCACGGCAAGAACGCCGGCAAGTGGCTCGAGATTTCCGGCTCGGGGCAGGTGCATCCGACCGTGATCCGCAACATGGGCCTCGATCCCGAGCGCTACATCGGCTTTGCGTTCGGCAGCGGCCTCGAGCGCCTGACGATGCTGCGCTACGGCGTTCAGGATCTCCGGCTGTTCTTCGAGAACGACCTGCGTTTCCTGCGCCAGTTCGCATAACGCACGCGCCGCGCCGACATGTGCCCGCGCACGCCCCGCCGGACGTTTCCGACGGGGCCCGGGCGTCGATCTAACCTGTTTCGAACGTAGACATCCATGCAATTCCCTGAATCCTGGTTGAGAACCTTTGTCGACCCGCAGCTGACGACCGACGAGCTGTCGCACGCGCTGACGATGGCGGGGCTCGAAGTCGAATCGCTGAGCAAGGCTGCGCCGCCGACGTCGAAGATCGTCGTCGGCCGCGTGCTCGAAGTCGTCAAGCATCCGGATGCGGACAAGCTCAATGTCTGCCAGGTCGACGCCGGTACCGGCGCGACGCTGAACATCGTTTGCGGCGCACCGAACGTGGCGCCCGGCATCAAGGTGCCGGTCGCGCTGGTCGGCGCGGAACTGCCGCCGGCGGAAGAGGGCGGCAAGCCGTTCGCGATCAAGCTGTCGAAGCTGCGCGGCGTGGAGAGCCAGGGGATGCTGTGCTCGGCGCGTGAGCTGAAGCTGTCCGAGGACCACAGCGGCCTGCTGATCCTGCCGGAAGATACGCCGGTCGGCCAGGACATCCGCGACACGCTCAATCTCGACGACACGATCTTCGAAATCAAGCTGACGCCGAACAAGGCCGATTGCCTGTCCGTGTTCGGCATCGCGCGCGAGACGGCCGCGATCACCGGCGCTCCGCTGACGCCGGTCGATATCCGTCCGGTGCGCGTCGAGCTCGACGAGACGCTGCCCGTGCGCATTGCCGCGCCCGATCTGTGCGGCCGCTTCTCCGGCCGCGTGATCCGCGGCGTGAACGCGCACGCGAAGACGCCGCAATGGATGGTCGAGCGCCTCGCGCGTTCGGGCCAGCGCAGCGTGTCGGCGCTGGTCGACATCTCGAACTATGTGATGTTCGAGCTCGGCCGTCCGTCGCACGTGTTCGACCTCGACAAGATCCACGGCGGCATCGAGGTGCGCTGGGGCAAGCGCGGCGAGTCGCTGAAGCTGCTGAACGGCAATACGGTCGGACTCGACGAAACGGTCGGCGTGATTGCGGACGACCGCCACGTCGAAAGCCTCGCGGGCATCATGGGCGGCGACAGCACGGCGGTGACGCTCGACACGACCAATATCTACCTGGAAGCCGCGTTCTGGTGGCCGGACAGCATCCGTGGCCGCGCGCGCAAGTACAACTTCTCGACCGATGCGGCTCATCGCTTCGAGCGCGGCGTCGACTACGCGACGACCGTCGAACACGTCGAGCGCATTACTCAACTGATTCTCGAGATCTGCGGCGGCAAGGCCGGCCCGATCGACGATCAGGCGGTCAACCTGCCGCAGCGCGCGCCGGTGAAGATGCGCGTGTCGCGCGCGAACCGCATCATCGGCGTGAAGATCGACGCTGACGAGATCGCGGACATCTTCACGCGCCTCGGCCTGCCGTTCGAGCGTGACGATGACGCATTCCTGGTCACGCCGCCGTCGCACCGCTTCGACATCGAGATCGAGGAAGACCTGATCGAGGAAGTCGCACGCATTTACGGCTTCGAGAAGATTCCGGCGCGTCCGCCGGTCGCGACGAGCGAGATGCGCGCGACCAATGAGACGCAGCGTTCGATCCACGACATCCGTCATGCGCTCGCGGCGCGCGACTACGCGGAAACGGTCAACTTCAGCTTCGTCGATGCGGAGTGGGAGCACGATTTCGCCGGCAACGACAACCCGATCCGCCTGCTGAACCCGATCGCGAGCCAGCTGTCGGTGATGCGCACGACGCTGTTCGGCAGCCTGATCTCGGTGCTGCGACACAACCTGAACCGTCGCGCGGATCGCGTGCGCGTATTCGAGGCCGGCCGCGTATTCGTCGCCGATCCGTCGGTGAAGGCCGGCGAGCTGACTGTCGAAGGCTACACGCAGCCGAAACGTGTCGGCGCGCTCGCGTACGGCCCGGCGGTCGACGAGCAGTGGGGCGTGGCCACGCGCGCAGTCGATTTCTTCGACGTGAAGGGCGATCTCGAGGCGCTGCTCGCGCCGGCCGCCGCGCGTTTCGTGAAGGCCGAACATCCGGCCCTTCATCCGGGCCGCAGCGCGCGCATCAAAGTCGATGGCCGCGCGGTCGGCTGGATCGGCGAGCTGCATCCGCGCCTGATGCAGAAGTACGAGCTGCCGCACGCGCCGGTGATGTTCGAAATCGACACGGACGCGCTCACCGCGCGTGCGCTGCCGGCACCGACCGACGTGTCGAAATTCCCGCCGGTACGGCGCGATATCGCCGTCGTGGTCGATCAGGCGGTCGAGGTTCAGGCACTTTTCGACGAAATGAAGAAGGCGCTGGGCGAAGACGCCTGCCGATTCGTTCAGAAGGTTGTACTCTTCGACGAATTTCGTGCAAAATCAAATACTTCCGGTGGCCTTGCCGCGCACGAGAAGAGCCTTGCCTTCCGCGTGACGCTGCAGGATCCGGCTGGCACGCTACAGGACGAGGTCGTCGATCAGGCGATCCAGACGCTGGTCGAGCGAATGGCTCGTGCCGGTGCCCGCCTGCGCGGCTAAGGAGAGGGGCCGCCCGTTGGCGGGCGGCTTTTTCCCCTCGCAAGTTTTGGTTTAACGCGCTGTATGGCAGATATGAACGACATGACCTCGAGTGAATTCGAAGCCCTCCTGACGGCGCAACGCAGCGCCATGAACCGCGACGCTTCGGCGCCGGCGTCCACCGAGACGCCGACGCTGACGAAAGCGGAACTGGCGGAGCTGTTGTTCGACAGCGTCGGGCTGAACAAGCGTGAAGCGAAGGACATGGTCGAGGCTTTTTTCGAAGTGATCCGCGACGCGCTCGAAAACGGTGAAAGCGTCAAGCTGTCGGGATTCGGCAATTTCCAACTGCGCGACAAGCCGCAGCGTCCGGGCCGCAATCCGAAGACGGGCGAGGCGATTCCGATCGCGGCCCGCAGGGTGGTAACCTTCCACGCGAGCCAGAAGCTGAAGGCGCTGGTCGAAAACGGCGTGGAATAACGCCCGCGCGTTGACGTCCCCGCGCGGCCGCCGCGCACCCTTTACCGACGGTTAACCGACGATGACCACTACGGTTGAGAAAGTCGTCTTGCCTCCGATTCCCGCGAAGCGCTACTTCACGATCGGTGAGGTCAGTGAGCTCTGCGGGGTCAAGCCGCACGTGCTGCGTTACTGGGAACAGGAATTCACGCAGTTGCGGCCGGTGAAGCGGCGTGGCAATCGCCGGTATTACCAGCATCACGAAGTGCTGCTGATCCGGCGGATTCGCGAGTTGCTGTATGAACAGGGGTTCACGATCAACGGGGCGCGCAACCGGCTCGATTCGCCAGGTGCCGAGCGCGGCGCCGCCGCACCGGCCGAGCCGGACATGCCGGGAGCCGATGAGCGTGCGTCGGGCCAGCAGGGGGCAACGGTCGACGTGAACGCGTTGCGGCAGGCGCTCCTCGACGTGATCGACGGATTGAAGCGCGACTGAGCACGACGCTCGAAACAAAGCCCGGTTGGCGAAGTGCCACCGGGCTTTTTCATGCGCGCGGGCCCGCGATGTCAGCGCGATGCGAGCGGATTCGGCTTGCCCATGTCGACGACGAGCGTGCCGTCCGGCAGCATCCGCACCGAGCCCTGCGCGACCTGGCTGCGATAGCCGTACAGGTCGAAACGCATCGGGCCGGCGTCGGCAGAGTTCCGGATCAGCGCGCGCACATTCAGTTCGAGCACGTTGAACATCTTCATGTCGCTGCCTTCCATCCACATGTAGCTCGGCGCGTCGATCTGCGGCCGCTTCGGCACGGGCGCGTCGGCGGCACGCCGGAACGTGAGGCGCAGCCCGTCGCGTTCGACCGTCGCCTGGGCGAGTTTTCCATTCAGCACCGGGGGCGGAAATACGGTGTACTGATCGAGCACGAGCGTGTCGCCGCGCAGTTCCGCGCCGCGGCGCTGCAGCGGCGTCAGCGACGCGAGTTCGATGCCGAGCGAGCGCAGCAGCTTCGCCTGCGGAATGCCGAGCACCGACACCTGTGACGGCTTGAACGCAAGGTGCCGGTCGTCGAGCACCGACAGCGAGCCCTTCATGTCGGTCGGCAGCCACACGCCGGGCACGTGATTCCAGAGCTTGATGCCGCCCTGGACGCGCAGGTCCTGGCCATCCGCGCTCAATTGCAGATCGTTCAGCGAGCGCGGCGAATAGTCGAGCAGATAGTTGTTGAAGAGCGCCGACATCGCCTTCCACGATTCGACGACCGTTCCGCCGAGAATGCGGATGTCGTACTGGTTCGGATCGTCGAGGTCGACCGGCTCGCCCGGCCGTTTCGCGATGAGCTGCACGTCGAGATCCTCGACATGGAAGCCGATGTCGCCGGACAGGTTGAAGTCGACGTTGTGCAGATGGATCGTCGGGTTGCGGTTCGACACGTGCCGTTCGTTGAACGGCGTGGTCGACGAGCGCCGCATCGCGACTTTCTGCATGCCGGGCTGCGCCGCGGTGGCCGCGAGCGCAAACGCTTCCCAGTGCTGGCGTAAGTCGCGCAATGCGTTCTGCTGCGCGGCGAGGAAGCTGTCGTTCAGGCGGGCGGCCGCATTGCCCAGCGCGGCGCCGCTCGCGGGGCCCGCGTATGACGGCATCCGGATCGCCATCGCACCGCTTTCGTCGAAATTGAAATAGCCGGCCGACACCTGCTCGCGATAGTGGTACAGGTCGAACACGAAATGCTGGTCGCGCTTCGTCGGATCGACGGGGCTGATCAGGATGTCGGCGTTCATCGGCATCGAGCGCATGAATTTCACGTCGCCGCCGCGAATGTACATCGCCTGTTGCGGCGCATTCGCGGGCAGCGCGAAGCCGGCGTGCGAGCCGTCGTCGAGCGTCAGGTCGAGTCCGGCCGGCGTCACGCGCAGCGCGGTGATCCGGATCTTCAGCCGCGGCGGCGGCATCAGCTTGTCGACCGACATCACGAGGTCGTCGCCGACGAGCCGCGCGATCGGTGTCTCTACCTTCAGCAGGTCGGCCATCTTCACGTTGGCCGCGCGCATCACCGGCTGCGCATTGATGCCCGATACGCGCACGCCGGTCGGGTGGAACACGAGCTGACTGCCGTCGCGGATCGCCAGCGTGCCGGTCAGCGAGAACGGCACCCAGCCGTCGCGCTGCATCTCGCCTTGCAGATGGATCACGCCGTCGCCGGCCGATACGGCGAGCTTGCGCAGCGGTGCGTTGCGGTAACCGAAGATGTAGGTGTCGAAGAGCGCGGTCAGCTTCGTGTTGTCGAGCGTGACCGTGCCTTCGTGCACGTCGATCTCGAAGCTCGTCGGATCATCGAACACGATCGGTGCGCCAGCCTGCGTCGGCACGAGTGTCGCGGACAGCTGGTGGATGAAGAAACCGAGGTTGTTGACGATGCGGAAATCGACATCGCGCAGAAACGTCATCGCGCCGTTCTGGCCCGAGTCGCGCAGCGTGAACGGGCGCGGCTGCGTGAGGTTGATCGACGCGAGCGACGGCACGGTGCGGGCGATCTGTTGTTCATGGGCGAGACGTTCGGCCTTGGCGCGCTCGATCTTGGTCGAGGCGACCGACGCGTTGCCGTCACGCTGCGCGGCTGGTTCCGCGCAGCCGGCGCAGAGCAGCGCGAGCGCCAGCGCGCCGCAGCCGAGTGCACGGGAGGTGCTGTGCGAGACCGAGGTAGCCACGCGTCGCGGGGCAGCCATCCAGTCGAGAATTGCCAAAGGCGTGCGATGGCCGCGCCGGACCGCATTCCGCATCGTCTGTCTCCAGGTCTTGTCGTGATCGACGAGGGCGCGCGGCCGATGCGCGGCGCGGACGTCGATGCCGTGCAGTGTGGCATAGCGCGCTAGAGCCGCGTTACCAAACAACGGGCGTCCGGACAAGGCCGGGCGGTGCACGACAGGACAATGGATTCCCGGTGGCAAGGCGGCAAGATCAAACGGTCGTTTGGTTTTGCGCTGGTGCCGAATCGATCGGCATGCAGCCGGACGATGCGCCGTGCGCGTCGATCTCGCGCCGGCCAAGCGCACGGTAGCGATCCGCGGCGAAACGGCCATCGTCCTTTTCGACTAGGACGCGACGTGGGTTGCCGGTGCGATTCGCGCAACTTGCCGTGGGTGCGCCGGCCGAGGCGCGGTAAGATCGGCATCAGTGGCTGGATGGATCAGTATGGTGGCCGACACGGGGGAGGCGTCATGGATCTGAAGGAGCTCGACGTATTGGGAGCGGATGTAGCCGATCACTGGTACTACGCGTCGAAGGCGCGCGCGATCCGTCGATTCCTCGGCTCGTCGGACGCGAGCCGGATACTCGACGTCGGCGCGGGCTCGGGATTCTTTTCCAAGCATTTGCTCGAGTGCACGCAGGCGACCGAAGCCTGGTGTGTCGATACGAGCTACCCCGACGATACCGACGGGGAGGCGGCCGGGAAGCCCGTCCATTTTCGCCGCGCCGTCGACCGATTCGATGCCGATCTCGTGTTGCTGATGGATGTCCTCGAGCACGTCGATGACGATGTCGGGCTGCTTGCGCGATATGTGGCGGGCGCGCCGACGGGCAGCCGGTTCCTGATCACGGTTCCCGCGTTTCAGTTCCTCTGGAGCGCGCATGACGATTTTCTCGAGCACAAGCGCAGATACACGCTCGACGGTCTTGAAGACGTCGTGCGTCGTGCGGGGCTGGAGGTCGAGCACGGCGCATACTACTTCGGCCTCACGTTTCCGCTCGCGGCGGCATTGCGGCTGAGCGAGCGGGTGCGTCGGCAACCGCGCGAACCGGCGTCGCAATTGCGCCGGCACCATCCGGTCGTCAACGGTTTGCTCAAGCTGATCTGCCGGGCCGAGTTGCCGATGTTCCGGTTCAATCGGATGGCCGGCCTCACGGTCATTTGTGTCGCGCGCAAGCGGTAAGCACATCGGGCGGATCGCATCGCCGGCGCACGAGCGCGGCAGGATGCGCGTTGCCGCTCGCGTCGAGGCAGTCACGTGTCGCCACGCCATCTCGAAAAAATCTCGCAGGAACATTCACAAAATGCATGCGACCCGTTCTAAACCGGACAACTGTCTGTTATAATTTTCTTCTTTCGGGGCGTAGCGCAGCCTGGTAGCGTACCTGCATGGGGTGCAGGTGGTCGGAGGTTCAAATCCTCTCGCCCCGACCAGATAAAGAACCCGCGTCAGTTCAGGCTGACGCGGGTTTTTTCTTGGCCGTCGCTTTTTTGCACATCCCGGCGCGGCCCCGGTAAAATGCAAGGTTGATCCACGGAAAGCGCCGTGATTTAGCGGAAGAGGATTCCCCGAACATGACTGATCTTCGTCTTACCATGCGGTTCGCTGCAGTGCTCGCCACCGGCGCGCTCGTCGCCGGTTGCGGTACGTCGTCGCCCACGAAAGTGGACTACAAGAGCGATTCGAAATCGAAGGAAGCGTCGCTCGCAGTGCCGCCCAACATGCTTGACGAGACGGCCGATCAGCGTTCGCTGCCGCCGCAGGGCGGCGCGACTTCCCTGTCTGCGCTTCAGCAGGTCCAGCATGCGGCACCCGCGTTGGACACCGTCGCGCCCGCCGTGTCCGGCATGCATATCCAGCGCGACGGCACCGAGAGCTGGCTCGTGATCGACGGCAAGAAGCCCGCCGACATCTGGCCGCAGGTTCGCCGCTTCTGGCAGGAGCAGGGCTTCCTGCTCGTCGTCGACCAGCGCGACAAGGGCGTGATGGAAACCGACTGGAACGAGACCCATCCGCAGATCAACGACGGCCTGATCCGTAGCGTGATCTCGAAGGCGATGGGCAACTCGTACGTGACGGCCGAGCGCAACAAGTACCGCACGCGCCTCGATTCGGCGCCGAACGGCGGCACCTACGTGTTCATCAGCCAGAAGGGCATGCGCGAGGCGATCACCGGTGCGAACAACGATTCGAGCAAGTGGGAAGCGAAGCCGAACGATCCGGCGCTCGAGACGGAATACCTGAAGCGGCTGATGGCGGTGCTCGCCCAGAACGAGCAGCGTGCGAAGAACGGCGAGCCGCCGATCGCGAACATCAACGACAACACGGTGCCGAAGGACAAGAAGGCGGATACCGACGCGTCGAAGGCTGCCGCCGCGGCGATCGCCGCGCAGAACGTCGCGCGTACGTCGTCGCAAGCGAACGACGTCGACTCGGCTGCGGTGCCGTCCGAAGTCACGCTCGGCGAGCCGTACGACCGTTCGTGGCTGCACGTTGGCCTCGCGCTCGATCGCGCGAACTTCACGGTCGACGATCGCGATCGCTCGAAGGGCCTGTATTTCGTGCGTTATGTCGATCCGAAGGACATCAGCGCGGCCGAGCAGGGCTTCTGGAGCCAGCTGTTCCACGGCAAGAAGGAAAAGCAGGCGAAGCAGTATCGCGTCAACGTGAAGGCGCTGTCGTCCGACCAGACGCGCGTCGCAGTCGTCGACGATTCCGGTGCGATCGATACGTCGTCGCCGGCCCGGCAGATCATGGGGCTGCTCGTGAATCAACTGCGCTGATCGCAACGCGATCCCGGCCTTCGAAAAAGCCCGCCCTTCTGAACTGACCCCGCAAAGTTGGACAGTTAAAGACTAAGCGGGTAAGGACTGAGTTCTGTA
>NZ_JAWRYD010000056.1:0-26784 GCF_046534765.1 Burkholderia sp. SIMBA_062 | reverse complement strand
GACGAAGGCGGCCGTCACACGCCGTTCTTCAACAACTACCGTCCGCAGTTCTACTTCCGTACGACGGACGTGACGGGCTCGATCGAGCTGCCGAAGGACAAGGAAATGGTGATGCCGGGCGACAACGTGTCGATCACGGTGAAGCTGATCGCTCCGATCGCGATGGAAGAAGGTCTGCGCTTCGCAATCCGCGAAGGTGGCCGTACCGTCGGCGCCGGCGTCGTCGCCAAGATCATCGAGTAATATCGACGATCCGCGGATCCCTCCGGGGTCCGCGATTCCACGGTAGCTAATTGTACCGTCGAAACCGGGTGTCCAGTTTGATCTGGCACCCGGTTTTGTCTTTGTGGGGCATGCGTCGCGGTATTGGCAAATGCACACCACCGCTCCGAATTTTCGTGTAGAATCGCGGGCTTAGCAGTGGAAGTACCGTTCGGGACGTGTCGCCTCGCTCCCCGCAGGCAACCTGTTTCGCGTTCTTTTAGTGTCCGGCGATGCAACATCGCCTCGCTCTTTTCAAGGAATCGTCATGCAGCAACAGAAAATCCGCATTCGCCTGAAGGCTTTCGACTACCGTTTGATCGATCAATCGGCTGCCGAGATCGTCGATACCGCGAAGCGGACTGGTGCAATCGTCCGTGGCCCGGTGCCGCTGCCGACGCGCATCCAGCGTTTTGACATCCTGCGTTCGCCGCACGTCAACAAGACGTCGCGCGATCAGCTCGAAATCCGTACCCACCAGCGCCTGATGGACATCGTCGATCCGACCGACAAGACGGTTGACGCGCTGATGAAGCTCGATCTGCCGGCTGGCGTCGACGTGGAAATCAAGCTGCAGTAAGGCTTTCAGCGCCAACCGGCTTGTCGGGTGGCGCTAAGTCTTTGATTGCTTGCGGAAATCGGGAAGTCGGGCTATAATGCTTGGCTTTTCGCGTATTCGCATAAAAAAGTTGGGCCTTGCGTGCCCGGCATTTTGTAAATCAGCCCCGACCAATCGCAGTCGGGAATGGAGAAAATGATGAGCCTTGGACTCGTAGGTCGCAAGGTTGGCATGACCCGTATCTTCACGGCTGAAGGGGATTCGATTCCCGTCACCGTGCTGGACGTGTCGGACAACCGCGTGACGCAGATCAAGACTGTTGAAACCGACGGCTATACGGCCGTGCAGGTTGCATTCGGCTCCCGCCGCGCATCGCGCGTGACGAAGCCGCTGGCAGGTCATCTCGCCAAAGCCGGTGTCGAAGCCGGTGAAATCCTCAAGGAATTCCGCATTGACGCGGCCAAGGCAGCCGAGCTGTCGAATGGCGCCGTGGTCGGTGCCGATCTTTTCGAAGTAGGCCAGAAGGTCGACGTGCAAGGCGTGTCGATCGGTAAGGGCTACGCCGGTACGATCAAGCGTTACAACTTCGCCTCCGGCCGTGCCACGCACGGTAACTCGCGCTCGCACAACGTGCCGGGCTCGATCGGTATGGCGCAGGATCCGGGTCGTGTTTTCCCGGGTAAGCGCATGACGGGTCACCTCGGTGACGTTACGGTGACGGTGCAGAACCTCGAAATCGCTCGTATCGACGCAGAGCGCAAGCTGCTGCTCGTCAAGGGCGCGATTCCGGGCGCGAAGGGCGGCAAGGTTTTCGTGACGCCGGCCGTCAAGACCAAGGGGGCGAAATAATGGAACTCAAGCTCCTGAACGAAAATGGTCAGGAAGGTGCAGTGGTCAACGCGTCGGACGTCGTGTTCGGTCGTGACTACAACGAAGCGCTGATCCACCAGGTCGTCGTCGCGTACCAGGCGAATGCTCGCCAGGGTAACCGCGCACAGAAGGACCGTGAGCAAGTCAAGCACACCACCAAGAAGCCGTGGCGTCAGAAGGGTACGGGCCGCGCTCGTGCCGGTATGTCGTCGAGCCCGCTGTGGCGTGGCGGTGGTCGCATCTTCCCGAACTCGCCGGAAGAAAACTTCTCGCACAAGGTCAACAAGAAGATGCATCGCGCAGGTCTCTGCTCGATCTTCTCGCAGCTGGCCCGTGAAGGCCGTCTGTCGGTCGTCGAGGACATCATCCTCGAAGCGCCGAAGACCAAGCTGCTGGCTGACAAATTCAAGACCATGGGTCTCGACTCCGTGCTGATCATTACGGATACGGTCGACGAGAACCTGTACCTGGCTTCGCGCAACCTGCCGCACGTGGCGATTGTCGAGCCGCGCTACGCTGACCCGCTGTCGCTGATCTACTTCAAGAAAGTGCTGGTCACGAAGGCTGCGGTCGCCCAGATCGAGGAGTTGCTGTCATGAGCGAGATTCGCAAAAACGATCATCGTTTGATGCAGGTCCTGCTCGCACCGGTGATCTCGGAAAAGGCGACGCTGGTTGCCGACAAGAACGAGCAAGTCGTGTTCGAAGTCGCACCGGATGCCACGAAGCAGGAAGTGAAGGCGGCTGTCGAGCTGCTGTTCAAGGTTGAAGTTGATTCGGTCAACGTGCTCGTCCAGAAGGGCAAGCAAAAGCGTTTCGGCCGTTCGATGGGTCGCCGCAAGGACGTGAAGAAGGCGTACGTTTGCCTGAAGCCCGGCCAGGAAATCAACTTTGAAGCGGAGGCCAAGTAATCATGGCAATCGTGAAAGTTAAACCGACTTCGCCGGGTCGCCGCGCGATGGTCAAGGTGGTCAACAAGAATCTGCACCAGGGCAAGCCGTTCGCGGCACTGCTCGACTCGCAGAGCTCGACCGCCGGCCGTAACAACAACGGCCGTATCACCACGCGTCACAAGGGTGGTGGTCACAAGCAGCACTATCGTATCGTCGATTTCCGTCGCACGAAGGATGGCATCCCGGCAAAGGTCGAGCGTCTCGAGTACGACCCGAACCGTAGCGCGAACATCGCGCTGGTGCTCTACGCAGACGGCGAGCGTCGCTACATCATCGCCCCGAAGGGCCTGACCGTCGGCCAACAGCTGATGTCGGGTTCGGAAGCGCCGATCCGTGCAGGCAACACGCTGCCGATCCGCAACATTCCGGTCGGTACGACGATCCACTGCATCGAGATGCTGCCGGGCAAGGGCGCGCAAATGGCGCGTTCGGCTGGCACGTCGGCCATGCTGCTGGCACGCGAAGGCGTCTACGCGCAGGTTCGTCTGCGTTCGGGCGAAATCCGTCGCGTGCACATCGAGTGCCGTGCAACGATCGGTGAAGTTGGCAACGAAGAGCATAGCCTGCGCCAGATCGGCAAGGCTGGCGCGAACCGCTGGCGCGGTATCCGCCCGACGGTGCGTGGCGTTGCGATGAACCCGGTTGATCACCCGCACGGTGGTGGTGAGGGCAAGACGGCTGCAGGTCGCGACCCGGTGAGCCCGTGGGGTACGCCGGCTAAGGGTTATCGCACCCGCAGCAACAAGCGCACGACGACGATGATCGTTCAGCGCCGTCACAAGCGTTAAGGAGTAGGCAATGGCACGTTCTGTAAAAAAAGGTCCGTTCTGCGACGCCCATTTGCTGAAGAAAGTTGAGGCGGCTGCAGCTTCGCGCGACAAAAAGCCGATCAAGACCTGGTCGCGTCGCTCGACGATTCTGCCGGATTTCATCGGCCTGACGATCGCTGTTCACAACGGCCGTCAACACGTTCCGGTGTACATCTCGGAAAACATGGTCGGCCACAAGCTTGGCGAGTTCGCACTGACCCGTACGTTCAAGGGTCACGCGGCCGACAAGAAGGCCAAGAAATAAGGGGCAATCAAGATGGAAGTGAAAGCAATTCATCGCGGTGCCCGCATCTCGGCGCAGAAAACGCGCCTTGTGGCTGACCAGATCCGCGGTTTGCCGGTCGACAAGGCGCTGAACGTCCTGACGTTCTCGCCGAAGAAGGCGGCTGGCATCGTGAAGAAGGTTGTGCTGTCGGCAATCGCGAATGCGGAGCACAACGAAGGCGCTGATATCGACGAGCTCAAGATCAAGAGCATCTACGTCGACAAGGCTGCATCGCTCAAGCGTTTCACCGCGCGCGCCAAGGGCCGCGGTAACCGCATCGAGAAGCAATCCTGTCACATCACTGTGACGGTCGGGAATTAAGGAGCCATACGATGGGACAGAAAATTCATCCGACTGGCTTCCGCCTGGCTGTCAGCCGCAATTGGGCTTCGCGTTGGTACGCGAACAACAACAATTTCGCGGCGATGCTGCAGGAAGACATCGGTGTTCGTGAGTACCTGAAGAAGAAGCTGAAGAACGCTTCGGTCGGTCGGGTCGTCATCGAGCGTCCGGCGAAGAACGCGCGCATCACGATTTACAGCTCGCGTCCGGGCGTCGTCATCGGCAAGAAGGGCGAGGATATCGAACAGCTGAAGACGGAACTGCAACGCCGCATGGGCGTGCCGGTTCACGTCAACATCGAAGAGATCCGCAAGCCGGAAACCGATGCGCAACTGATCGCTGACTCGATCACGCAACAGCTCGAGCGCCGGATCATGTTCCGTCGCGCGATGAAGCGTGCGATGCAGAACGCGATGCGTCTGGGTGCCCAGGGCATCAAGATCATGAGCGCAGGCCGTCTGAACGGTATCGAAATCGCTCGTACGGAGTGGTATCGCGAAGGTCGCGTGCCGCTTCACACGCTGCGTGCCGATATCGACTACGCGACTTCGGAAGCGAAGACGACCTACGGCATCATCGGTGTCAAGGTGTGGGTATACAAGGGCGACACGCTCGGCCGCAACGATGCGCCGGTGGTCGAAGAAGTAGCCGAAGACAAGCGTCCGCGTCGCAATGCGCGTCCGGGCGACCGTCGTCCGCGCCGTGACGGCGAAGGCGGCGCTCCGGGTGCTCGCCGTGGCGCACCGCGCCGTGGCGCCGGCAAGCCCGAAGACGGCAAGACTGGAGAATAACGATGCTGCAACCGAAACGCAGAAAGTATCGTAAAGAGCAGAAGGGTCGTAACACCGGCAAGGCGACGCGCGGCAACGCAGTGTCGTTCGGTGACTTCGGCCTGAAGGCGATCGGTCGCGGTCGTTTGACCGCACGTCAAATTGAAGCGGCGCGTCGTGCAATGACGCGTCACATCAAGCGTGGCGGTCGTATCTGGATCCGGATCTTCCCGGACAAGCCGATTTCGCAGAAGCCGGCCGAAGTGCGTATGGGTAACGGTAAGGGTAACCCGGAGTACTACGTCGCCGAGATCCAGCCGGGCAAGATGCTCTATGAAATGGACGGCGTAACCGAAGAACTGGCACGCGAAGCGTTCCGTCTGGCTGCAGCCAAGCTGCCGCTGAAGACGGCATTCATCGTGCGCCAGCTCGGCGCCTAAGGAGAAAACATGAAGGCTTCCGAACTTCTCCAGAAAGACCAGGCCGCGCTCAACAAGGAGCTGGCGGACCTGCTGAAGGCGCAATTCGGCCTGCGCATGCAACTCGCGACCCAGCAGCTCACGAACACGAGCCAGCTGAAGAAGGTTCGTCGCGACATCGCACGTGTGCGGACCGTCATGACTCAGAAGGCGAACCAGAAATGAACGATAGCGTGAAAACCTCGCTGAAGCGGACGCTGGTCGGTCGGGTCGTCAGCAACAAGATGGACAAGACCGTCACCGTGCTGATCGAGCACCGCGTCAAGCACCCGATCTACGGCAAGTATGTCGTGCGCTCGAAGAAGTACCACGCGCACGATGAAGCGAACACCTGCAACGAAGGCGATCTCGTCGAAATCCAGGAAACCCGTCCTGTTTCGAAGACGAAGGCCTGGACGGTGTCGCGCCTCGTCGAAGCGGCTCGCGTGATCTAAGCGGGTCCGTGCAGTAGGCAGTAACAGGCACTTCTCCACGAAGTGCTTGAAATCGCAAAGTTTTTGCTTGCGTGACCAGGATTATTTGTTATAATCCTGGTCTTCCCTCTTTATGGGAGCCCCGTCGCGGGCGAAGTTGGTGGGGGAAGCGGACTGGCGCCAGCCTGTCCGAAAGATTCACCGAATTGCGATGGCGGGTTTCGTTTGCCGTCGCTGCTGTTCCAACCCAAGCAGCCGATTGGCTGACGGGACCAAGACTGACCGAATGCATCATGGTGGTGCATCCGGATTAAGTTGGGAAAGACAAACCATGATCCAGACCGAATCTCGGCTCGAAGTAGCCGACAACACGGGTGCGCGTGAAGTCATGTGCATCAAGGTGCTCGGCGGCTCGAAGCGTCGTTATGCCGGCATTGGCGACATCATCAAGGTGACCGTCAAAGAAGCAACGCCGCGCGGGCGCGTGAAGAAAGGCGAAATCTACAACGCCGTGGTGGTCCGCACCGCCAAGGGTGTTCGCCGTCAAGACGGCTCGCTGATCAAGTTCGACGGCAACGCCGCTGTGCTTTTGAATAACAAGCTTGAGCCGATCGGCACCCGCATCTTCGGGCCGGTGACGCGTGAGCTGCGTAGCGAACGATTCATGAAGATCGTTTCGCTGGCGCCGGAAGTGCTGTAAGGAGTCGCGATGAACAAGATTCGCAAAGGTGACGAGGTTATCGTCGTCACTGGTAAGGACAAGGGCAAGCGCGGCGTCGTGCTGGCTGTCGGTGCAGAGCATGTGACGGTTGAAGGTATCAACCTCGTCAAAAAGCATGTGAAGCCGAACCCGATGAAGGGTACGACAGGCGGCGTGGAAGCGAAGACGATGCCCCTGCATATTTCGAACGTCGCACTGGTCGACGCGAATGGCAAGGCGTCGCGTGTTGGCATCAAGGTCGAGGAAGGCAAGAAGGTTCGCTTCCTGAAGACGACCGGTGCCGTACTGAGCGCCTGACGCAGCGGAGTAAAAAATGGCTCGTTTTCAAGAGTTTTACAAAGAAAAGGTTGTGCCCGGCCTGATCGAGAAGTTCGGTTATAAGTCGGTCATGGAAGTGCCGCGCATCACCAAGATCACGCTGAACATGGGTCTTGGCGAAGCGATCGCTGACAAGAAGATCATCGAGAACGCCGTTGGCGACCTCACGAAGATCGCCGGCCAGAAGCCGGTCGTCACGAAGGCACGCAAGGCAATCGCAGGCTTCAAGATCCGCCAAGGCTATCCGATTGGCGCGATGGTGACGCTGCGCGGCCGTGCGATGTACGAATTCCTCGACCGTTTCGTGACCGTCGCCCTGCCCCGCGTGCGTGACTTCCGCGGCGTGTCGGGTCGTGCTTTCGATGGCCGTGGCAACTACAACATCGGTGTGAAAGAGCAGATCATTTTCCCCGAAATCGACTACGACAAGATCGACGCACTGCGTGGGCTGAACATCAGCATCACGACGACTGCGAAGACCGACGACGAAGCAAAGGCTCTGCTCGCCAGCTTCAAGTTCCCGTTCAGAAACTGAGGTTACCGTGGCTAAACTGGCACTGATCGAACGTGAAAAGAAGCGCGCCCGCCTGGTCGCGAAGTTCGCAGCAAAGCGCGAAGCGCTGAAGGCGATCGTCGAAGACCAAAGCAAGTCGGAAGAAGAGCGCTACGAAGCACGCCTGGAGCTGCAGCAACTGCCCCGCAACGCAAACCCGACCCGCCAGCGTAACCGCTGCGCGATCACGGGCCGTCCGCGTGGCACGTTCCGTAAATTCGGCCTCGCGCGTAACAAGATTCGTGAAATCGCATTCCGTGGCGAGATTCCTGGCCTGACCAAGGCGAGCTGGTAATAGGAGAAACGTAAATGAGCATGAGTGATCCTATCGCCGATATGCTGACTCGCATCCGCAACGCGCAGATGGTCGAGAAGGTATCGGTCGCGATGCCCTCGTCGAAGGTCAAGGTTGCAATCGCGCAAGTCCTGAAGGACGAAGGCTATATCGACGATTTCGCCGTCAAGGCAGAAGGTGCGAAGTCCGAACTGAATATCGCGCTGAAGTACTACGCAGGTCGCCCCGTCATCGAACGCCTCGAGCGCGTGTCGAAGCCTGGTCTGCGCGTGTACCGCGGCCGCAACGACATTCCCCAGGTCATGAACGGCCTGGGCGTGGCAATCGTGTCGACGCCGAAGGGCGTGATGACTGACCGCAAGGCGCGCGCTACCGGCGTCGGCGGCGAAGTCATCTGCTACGTCGCTTAAAGCCGAGGAGAGAGAAACATGTCTCGAGTAGGTAAAAGCCCGATCGCGCTGCAAGGCGCGGAAGTCAAGCTGGCCGACGGTGCAATCACCGTCAAGGGCCCGCTGGGCACCATCACGCAAGCGATCAATCCGCTCGTGAACGTGGCGAACAACGACGGCACGCTGAATCTGTCGCCGGTCGACGAAAGCCGCGAAGCAAATGCACTGTCGGGCACGATGCGCGCGATCATCGCGAATGCCGTGCACGGCGTGACCAAGGGTTTCGAGCGCAAGCTGACGCTGGTTGGCGTCGGTTATCGTGCGCAGGCGCAAGGCGACAAGCTGAACCTGTCGCTGGGTTTCTCGCACCCGGTGGTGCACCAGATGCCGGAAGGCGTCAAGGCTGAAACCCCGACGCAAACCGAAATCGTGATCAAGGGGATCAACAAGCAACAAGTCGGTCAAGTAGCTGCGGAAGTTCGCGGTTACCGTCCGCCGGAGCCCTACAAGGGCAAGGGCGTGCGCTATTCCGACGAGGTTGTGATCCTCAAAGAAACGAAGAAGAAGTAAGGGTGCGCAATCATGGATAAGACTCAATCTCGCCTGCGCCGCGCTCGCCAGACGCGTATCAAGATCGCTGAGCTGCAGGTCGCGCGTCTCGCCGTGCATCGCACGAACACGCACATCTACGCTCAAGTGTTCTCGCCGTGCGGCACCAAGGTGCTCGCCAGCGCGTCGACGCTCGAGGCAGAAGTGCGCGCCGAACTGGCCGACAAGTCGGGCAAGGGTGGCAACGTTAATGCTGCGACGCTGATCGGCAAGCGTATTGCCGAGAAGGCAAAGGCCGCCGGCATCGAATCCGTCGCCTTCGACCGCTCGGGCTTCCGCTACCATGGCCGCGTCAAGGCGCTGGCTGAGGCAGCTCGCGAAGCTGGGCTCAAGTTCTAAGGAAGGAATTCGTCATGGCAAAGATGCAAGCGAAAGTTCAGGCTGACGAGCGCGACGACGGCCTTCGCGAAAAGATGATTTCGGTCAACCGCGTGACCAAGGTCGTGAAGGGTGGCCGTATTCTCGGCTTCGCCGCACTGACCGTGGTTGGTGACGGCGATGGCCGCATCGGTATGGGCAAGGGCAAGGCGAAGGAAGTGCCGGTCGCTGTCCAGAAGGCAATGGAACAAGCTCGCCGCAACATGTTCAAGGTGCCGCTCAAGAACGGCACGCTGCAGCACGAAGTGCACGGCAAGCATGGCGCATCCGCTGTCCTCCTCGCTCCGGCGAAGGCAGGTACGGGTGTGATCGCCGGTGGCCCGATGCGCGCAGTGTTCGACGTGATGGGCGTTCAGAACGTCGTGGCGAAGAGCCACGGTTCGACGAACCCGTACAACCTCGTTCGCGCCACGCTGGACGGTCTGCGCAAGCAGTCGACCCCGGCAGACATCGCGGCGAAGCGCGGCAAGTCCGTCGAAGATATTTTGGGCTAAGCCCGGGTGGTCACCATGTCTGAAAAAACTGTCAAGGTTCAGCTCGTTAAGAGCCTGATCGGGACCCGCGAATCGCACCGCGCGACCGTGCGTGGCCTGGGCCTGCGCCGACTCAACTCGGTTAGCGAGCTGCAGGACACGCCGGCGGTCCGCGGCATGATCAACAAGGTCTCGTACCTCGTTAAGGTCATCGCGTAAGCGGCCCTACGGATCAAGGAGTTGATATGGAATTGAATAACCTGAAGCCGGCCGCTGGTGCCAAGCACGCCAAGCGTCGCGTCGGCCGTGGCATCGGTTCGGGCCTCGGCAAGACGGCTGGCCGTGGTCACAAGGGGCAGAAATCGCGTTCGGGCGGCTTCCACAAAGTCGGTTTCGAAGGCGGTCAGATGCCGCTGCAACGTCGTCTGCCGAAGCGCGGTTTCACGTCGCTGACGAAGGAATTCGTCGGTGAAGTGCGCCTGGGCGACCTCGAGAAGCTGCCGGTCGATGAAATCGATCTGCTCGCACTGAAGCAAGCCGGCCTGGTCGGCGAGCTGACGAAGAGCGCGAAGATCATCGCGACGGGCGAACTGAAGCGCAAGATCGTCGTGAAGGGTCTCGGTGCCACCAAGGGTGCGCGCGCTGCGATCGAAGCGGCTGGCGGTTCGTTCGCCGAGTGACACGCGTAGCGCGTCGTTACTTGCATTCATCGGAGAAGGTACTTGGCTAACAGCCCGAGTCTTGCAAAACCCGGTCGAAGCACGGCGAAATTCGGCGATCTGCGTCGGCGAGCGATGTTCCTGCTCCTGGCGCTGATCGTCTATCGCATCGGCGCGCACATCCCCGTGCCGGGCATCGATCCGGATCAACTGGCGAAGCTGTTCCAGAGCCAGGCGGGCGGCATCCTGGGCATGTTCAACATGTTTTCGGGTGGTGCGCTTTCCCGCTTCACGATCTTTGCGCTGGGGATCATGCCGTACATCTCGGCGTCGATCATCATGCAGTTGCTGGCGATCGTCTCGCCGCAACTCGAGGCGCTGAAGAAGGAAGGGCAGGCAGGGCAACGGAAGATCACGCAGTACACGCGGTATTTCACCGTGGTGCTCGCGACCTTCCAGGCGTTCGGTATCGCGGCTGCGCTGGAAAACCAGCCTGGCCTCGTGATCGACCCCGGCACGCTGTTCCGACTGACGACGGTTGTGACGTTGGTTACCGGCACGATGTTCCTGATGTGGCTGGGTGAGCAGATCACCGAGCGTGGTCTGGGCAACGGCATCTCGATCATCATCTTCGGCGGGATCGCAGCAGGGTTCCCGAATGCCGTCGGTGGGCTGTTCGAGCTGGTGCGTACGGGTTCGATGAGCATCATTTCGGCGATCATCATCGTCGTTCTGATTGCCGCGGTGACTTACCTGGTCGTGTTCATCGAACGCGGTCAGCGCAAGATCCTCGTGAACTACGCGAAGCGCCAGGTCGGCAACAAGATCTACGGTGGACAGTCGTCGCACTTGCCGCTGAAGCTGAACATGTCGGGCGTGATCCCGCCGATCTTCGCATCGTCGATCATCCTGTTTCCGGCCACGATTCTCGGCTGGTTCAGCACGGGTCAGCCGACGGGGAGCTGGATCTCCAACACGTTGCATAACGTCGCGGAGGCGCTGAAGCCGGGTCAGCCGGTCTATGTGCTGCTGTACACGCTGGCAATCGTGTTTTTCTGCTTCTTCTACACCGCACTGGTGTTCAACAGCAGGGAAACCGCGGACAACCTGAAGAAGAGCGGTGCGTTTGTTCCGGGTATTCGTCCGGGCGATCAGACCGCACGATATATCGACCGCATCCTCACGCGTCTGACGCTGGCTGGTGCGATCTACATCGTCTTCGTGTGTCTGCTGCCGGAATTCCTGGTGCTGCGCTGGAACGTGCCGTTTTATTTTGGTGGGACGTCGCTGCTGATCATTGTCGTCGTCACGATGGACTTCATGGCGCAGGTGCAGTCGTACGTTATGTCGCAACAGTATGAGTCGCTGCTCAAGAAGGCAAACTTCAAGGGCGGCAACATCCCAATGCGTTAATTCAGGACTATGGCCAAAGACGATGTAATCCAGATGCAGGGTGAGGTGATTGAAAACCTTCCGAATGCTACCTTCCGCGTGAAGCTGGAAAACGGCCATGTCGTGTTGGGGCATATCTCCGGGAAGATGCGGATGCACTACATCCGCATCCTGCCGGGCGACAAGGTCACGGTTGAATTGACGCCTTACGATCTGTCTCGTGCGCGGATCGTGTTCCGGGCGAAGTGATTTGAAAAAAGGGTATTATCATGAAAGTGATGGCATCGGTTAAGCGCATTTGCCGCAATTGCAAGATCATCAAGCGCAAAGGCGTCGTTCGCGTGATCTGCAGCTCGGATCCGCGCCACAAGCAGCGCCAAGGCTGACCGCGCGTTTGTTTGCGCTTTTTGTTTGAGGAAAAACAATGGCTCGTATCGCAGGGGTTAACATCCCGAATCACCAGCATACCGAGATCGGCCTGACGGCAATCTTCGGTATCGGCCGCACGCGCTCGCGCAGCATCTGCTCGTCAGCTGGCGTGGAATTCTCGAAGAAGGTCAAGGACCTGACCGACGCAGACCTCGAAAAGCTGCGTGAAGAAGTGGGCAAGTTCATCGTCGAAGGCGATCTGCGCCGTGAAGTGACGATGAACATCAAGCGCCTGATGGACCTCGGTTGCTACCGTGGTGTTCGTCATCGCAAGGGCCTGCCGATGCGCGGTCAGCGTACGCGTACGAACGCACGTACCCGTAAGGGCCCGCGTCGTGCAGCGCAAGCGCTGAAGAAGTAAGCGGAACTGACAGTTACAGGAAAACGTAATGGCTAAGGCTTCGAATACCGCGGCGCAACGCGTTCGCAAGAAGGTTAAGAAGAACGTCGCTGAAGGCGTGGTGCACGTTCACGCGTCGTTCAACAACACGATCATCACGATCACCGATCGCCAGGGCAATGCACTGGCATGGGCGACGTCGGGCGGCCAGGGCTTCAAGGGCTCGCGGAAGTCGACGCCGTTCGCTGCTCAGGTTGCTGCTGAGTCGGCCGGTCGCGTGGCGATGGAATACGGCGTGAAGAATCTGGAAGTGCGGATCAAGGGCCCTGGCCCGGGTCGTGAGTCGGCAGTGCGCGCACTGCACGGCCTCGGCATCAAGATCACCGCGATTTCGGACGTCACCCCGATTCCGCACAACGGCTGCCGTCCGCCGAAGCGCCGTCGTATCTAAGAATGCTGCTGGCACGTTCGTGCTGGCGCATTTGCCTGTCGCCGCGTAGCGTCGACGGGCGTTGCTTTTTTGATTGACTAAGCCCACCGTTCGCCCCAAAGGGCGCGAACTAGCGCGGATTGCGATCCGCGTCACTGATTGATAAAGGAATGCAAAGTGGCACGTTATATCGGCCCCAAGGCCAAGCTGTCCCGCCGTGAAGGCACCGACCTGTTCCTGAAGAGCGCGCGCCGCTCGCTCGCCGACAAGTGCAAGCTCGACAGCAAGCCGGGCCAGCACGGCCGTACCTCGGGCGCACGTACGTCCGACTATGGTACGCAGCTGCGCGAAAAGCAGAAGGTCAAGCGCATTTACGGCGTGCTGGAGCGTCAGTTCCGCCGCTACTTCGCTGAAGCCGACCGCCGCAAGGGCAACACGGGTGAAAACCTGCTGCAACTGCTCGAGTCGCGTCTCGACAACGTCGTGTATCGCATGGGCTTCGGCTCGACGCGCGCTGAAGCGCGTCAGCTGGTGAGCCACAAGTCGATCACCGTGAACGGCGTCGTCGCGAACGTGCCGTCGCAGCAAGTGAAGGCGGGTGACATCGTCGCGATCCGCGAAAAGGCGAAGAAGCAGGCGCGTATCGTCGAAGCGCTGTCGCTGGCCGAGCAAGGCGGCATGCCGAGCTGGGTTGCAGTCGATGCGAAGAAGTTCGAAGGCACGTTCAAGCAAATGCCGGAACGCGCTGACATCGCAGGCGACATCAACGAAAGCCTGATCGTCGAATTGTATTCGCGTTAATCCGATTGACGGCCGAGGCACCCCGATTGCGTTTCGCAAGGGGTGGCCTCGGCTGTTTATTTTCTGGTTGTTACCGGTCAGCCTTATCGGTGTAACGAGCCGAGGGTATTGAAAAGGAAAGCCCATGCAAACCAGTTTGCTGAAACCCAAGATCATCGCCGTGGAATCGCTGGGCGAGAACCACGCGAGGGTGGTCATGGAACCGTTCGAACGCGGTTACGGCCACACCTTGGGCAATGCGCTTCGCCGCGTGCTGCTGTCGTCGATGGTTGGCTACGCGCCGACCGAAGTCACGATCGCAGGCGTGGTGCACGAGTACTCGACGCTTGATGGCGTGCAAGAGGACGTCGTCAACCTGCTGCTGAACCTGAAGGGTGTGGTGTTCAAGCTGCACAACCGTGATGAAGTGACGGTTACCCTGCGCAAGGAAGGCGAAGGCGTCGTCACGGCCGGCGATATCGAGCTGGCTCACGATTGCGAAGTCATCAACCCGAATCACGTGATCGCACACCTGTCGAAGGGCGGCAAGCTCGACGTTCAGATCAAGATCGAAAAGGGTCGCGGCTACGTGCCCGGCAACGTCCGTCGCTACGGCGAAGACACGGCCAAGATCATCGGCCGCATCGTCCTCGACGCATCGTTCTCGCCGGTTCGCCGCGTGAGCTATGCCGTTGAAAGCGCACGTGTCGAGCAGCGTACCGACCTCGACAAGCTCGTGATGAACATCGAGACGAGCGGCGTGATCACCCCGGAAGAGGCGATCCGTCAATCGGCCCGCATCCTGGTCGACCAGCTGTCCGTGTTCGCGGCACTGGAAGGCACGGAAACGGCTGCCGAAGCACCGTCGCGCGCTCCGCAGATCGATCCGATCCTGCTGCGTCCGGTGGATGATCTCGAGTTGACGGTTCGTTCGGCGAACTGTCTGAAGGCCGAGAACATCTACTACATCGGCGACCTGATCCAGCGCACGGAAAACGAGCTGCTGAAGACGCCGAACCTCGGTCGCAAGTCGCTCAACGAGATCAAGGAAGTGCTCGCTTCGCGCGGTCTCACGCTGGGCATGAAGCTCGAAAACTGGCCGCCGGCTGGTCTCGACAAGTAAGCCCGGTTGTTGCTGTAGTTGGCAAAGATGCGGATTTTCCTCTAAAATCCGCATCTTGCTTTTTTTCGTTACCGGCCCGTGCACCCCAGCGGTGCGATAGAAGAGCTGGATCAAAACTTTGAATCAAGGAAACTGAAATGCGCCATCGTCATGGTCTGCGGAAACTGAACCGCACGAGCAGCCACCGTCTGGCTATGCTCCGTAACATGTCCAACTCGCTGATCGAGCACGAAGTCATCAAGACGACGCTGCCGAAGGCGAAGGAACTCCGTAAAGTCGTCGAGCCGCTGATCACGCTCGGCAAGAAGCCGTCGCTGGCAAACCGTCGCCTGGCGTTCAACCGCCTGCGCGATCGTGACTCGGTGGCGAAGCTGTTCGACGTGCTCGGTCCGCGTTTCGCGAACCGTCCGGGCGGCTACCTGCGCGTGCTGAAGTTCGGCTTCCGCGTCGGCGACAACGCACCGATGGCACTGGTTGAGCTGCTCGATCGTCCGGAAGTCGACGAAACGGAAAACGTGCAAGAAGCTGAGTAAGCTTCCGGTACGCAGCAGTATCTGAAAGGGGCCGAGCAATTGCTTGGCCCTTTTTGTTTTTTTGCGCCCGGCCCCACAGGCTGCGATCGATTGTCGCAGTCCCGTGCCGGCAGTGTCGCGCGCGCTGCGCTACGATACGGGACTGTCGGGGGACTGTCGGCGCGGGTACTCGACGCGATCCGTGGCGGCGACAGCCCGTGAATCAGCCAGGAGGGCGTATGGTGGTGGTGTTGATGCTGACGACGGTGCCGGATGCGGCGACGGCCGCAGCGCTCGCCGACGGTGCGCTCGACGCGCGGCTGGCCGCGTGCGTGTCGGAGCTCGGTGCGATCAAGTCGCGCTATCACTGGCAGGGAAAGGTCGAAACGGCCGACGAGATCCAGTTGCTGTTCAAGACGAGCCCCGTGCGCTCGCTCGAACTGGAGCGATTTATTCTCGCGCGTCATCCGTACGAGACGCCGGAACTCGTCTCGTGGCAGGCGACGGCATCGGTCGAGTACGGCCAGTGGGTGACCAGCGAAACTCAACGTCTATTTCATGTTTAACGGTATGGCACTTTCCGTGCGCATGCGCGCACCGTGGTTCCTCGCGATCCTGTTGTCGTTCATTTTCGCGCTGGGCGGGCTGTCGGTCGCGCGCGCGGCCGACGATTTTCTCGATCCGTCGGTGGCGTTCAAGTTCAGCGCGAGCGAATCGCCGGGGCAGGTGGACGTCCGCTTCAAGGTCGCCAACGGCTACTACCTGTACCGCGAGCGGTTCGCGTTCGCGGTGAAGAGCGGGCAGGCGACGCTCGGCGACCCGACATTCCCGCCCGGACATGTGAAGTTCGACCAGACGTTCCAGAAAGAAGTCGAGACCTATCGCGACGAGGTCGTGATTCACGTGCCGGTCAAGCAGGCAGCAGGGCCGTTCGAGCTCGCGGTGACGTCGCAGGGGTGTGCCGACGAAGGGATCTGCTATCCGCCTGCCGAGCATGTCGTGAAGGTCGACGGCGCGGCGCTGGGCGCGACCGCGCCGGCTGATGGCGCGACGGCGTCGGGCAGCTGGTTCGACAAGGTCACGAGCGCGGATTACGCCCAGTCGCTGCTCGAAGGGCACGGCTTCTTCACGATCGTCGCGCTGTATTTCGTCGCGGGCGTCGTGCTGAGTCTGCTGCCCTGCTCGTATCCGATGATTCCGATCGTGTCCGCGATCATCATCGGTCAGGGCACGCGCGCGACGCATGCGCGCGGCTTTGCGCTGTCGCTCACTTACGTGGTCGGCATGGCGCTCGTTTATACGGTGCTGGGCATCGCTGCCGCGCTGGTCGGCCAGAGCCTCGGTGCATGGCTGCAGAACCCGTGGGTGCTCGGCGCGTTCGGCGTGCTCCTCACCGCCTTCGCGGTATCGCTGATTTCGGGCAAGGACATCGCGCTGCCCGAGCGCTGGCAGAACGGCGCGGCCGAAGCATCGAGCGCGCGCCAGGGCGGCCACTTCATCGCGGTCGCCGCGATGGGCGCGTTGTCGGCGCTGGTCGTCGGCGCATGCATGACGGCGCCATTGTTTGCGGTGCTCGCGTTCATCGCGCATACCGGCAATGCGTTGCTCGGCGGCGCCGCGCTGTTCGCGATGGGGCTGGGGCTCGGCGTGCCGCTGCTCGTGGTCGGCGTCGGTGCGGGTACGGTGCTGCCGCGCGCGGGCGCATGGATGGACAGCGTCAAGGTGTTCTTCGGCATCGTGCTGCTCGCCGCTGCGCTGTGGATCGTGTGGCCGGTGCTCGCAGGCGGTCTGAAGATGGTGCTTGCCGCGTTGTGGCTGCTCGTCGCCGCCGCGGCGCTCGGGCTGTTCACGCCGCATGCCGGCGCCGCGTCGATCTGGCGCCGTCTCGGCCGCGGTCTCGGTGCGGCGCTCGCGATCTGGGCTGCGACGCTGCTCGTCGGTCTCGCGGCGGGTTCCAACGACCCCGTGAAGCCGCTGGCCGTCCTCGCGGCGCGCACGGTTGCGTCGGGCGATGCGTCGGCGGCCGCGCAGCAGGGGCCGGCGTTCGCATCGGTGCGCTCCAGTGGCGAACTCGACACGCTGCTGAAGGCCTCGGGCCGGCCCGTGATGCTCGATTTCTACGCCGACTGGTGCGTGAGCTGCAAGGAGATGGAGCATCTGACGTTCACGGATTCGCGCGTGCAGGCGCGGCTCGCGCAGCTTCACCTGGTGCGTGCGGACGTCACCGCGAACAACTCGGACGACCAGGCGCTGCTCAAGCGCTTCAACCTGTTCGGGCCGCCGGGCATCATCTTCTTCGATCGCAACGGCAACGAAATCGGCCGCGTGGTCGGCTATCAGGCGGCCGAGACATTCCTGCGCAGCCTCGATCGCGCAGCGGTACCGACGGTGTAACGCGCGCTCGTCGGCGTGCACGGGCGGCCTTTGCGCCGACCGGACTGCAAATGAAAACGGCGGGACACCGAAGTGTCCCGCCGTTTTTCCTTGTGCCTGCCGGCGCGCGGCTCAGCGCTGCGCTTTCAGCAGACGCGCGGCATCGAGCGCGAAGTACGTGAGCACGCCATCCGCGCCCGCACGCTTGAATGCGAGCAGCGATTCGAGCACGACCTTGTCGTGGTCGAGCCAGCCGTTCATCGCGGCGGCCTTCAGCATCGCGTATTCACCGCTCACCTGGTACACGTAGGTCGGGAAGCGGAACTCGTCCTTCACGCGGCGCACGATGTCGAGATACGGCATGCCGGGTTTGATCATCACCATGTCGGCGCCTTCGTCGATGTCGAGGCGTACTTCGCGCAGCGCTTCGTCGCTGTTCGCCGGATCCATCTGGTAGGTCATCTTGTTGCCCTTGCCCAGGTTGGACGCCGAGCCGACCGCATCGCGGAACGGGCCGTAGAATGCCGACGCGAACTTGGCCGAGTAGGCCATGATGCGCGTGTGGACGTGGCCGTCGCTTTCCAGCATTTCGCGCACCGCGCCGATGCGGCCGTCCATCATGTCCGACGGCGCGACGATGTCGACCCCGGCTTCCGCCTGCGTGCGCGCCTGGTCGACCAGGATCTCGATCGTGTCGTCATTGATCACGTAGCCGTTTTCGTCGAGCACGCCGTCCTGGCCGTGGCTCGTGTATGGATCGAGCGCGACGTCGGTCAGCACGCCGAGTTCGGGGAAGCGCTTCTTCAGCTCGCGCACCGCGCGTGGGATCAGGCCTTCCGGATTGGCCGCTTCGCGGCCGTCGGGCGTTTTCAGCGACGGCTCGATGGCCGGGAACAGCGACAGCACGGGCACGCCCAGTTCGACGCACTGCTCGGCAACCTGCATCAGCAGATCGACCGACACGCGTTCGACGCCGGGCATCGACGGTACGGGCTGGCGCTCGTTGGTGCCTTCGACGACGAACACCGGATAGATCAGGTCGTCGGTGGTCAGGCGGTTTTCGCGCATCAGGCGCCGGGAGAAGTCGTCGCGGCGCATCCGGCGCGGACGATGAAGCGGATGGAAGCTCATGGCGATTTGGCAGAAATCAGGGCAAGAAGGACCTTACGGAACCCTTAGGTCATTTTCGAGATCGTTGGTATATGATAGCGATCGAGCGGCACGCGTTGCGTGCTGCTCCCCGCTTCTCCTCCCTGAGCGGGTGCCTGTCGTTTTTCGATTAGGCTGTTTGACCCGCCGTTCGACGGCGGGTTTTTTTATGAGCCGGCCGAATCCGCAGGTGCCGTCAGGTGCGCACAGCCGATCCCGGCCGCGCGTTGCCCGCTCATTGTGCTACAGGCTCGCTTTTTTCGTCGGCGACGGACGGCCGCACCCAGCTCTCGATCAGTTCGTGCGCCTCGTCGAGCCCCGTGCGCTTCAGCGCCGAGAACAGCTGGACGGTCAGCTTGCCCTTCACGCCCTGGTCGCGGTACGCGTCGAGCCCCTTTTGCGTGTTACGCAGCGCGTTGATGCTTTCCTGCCGCGTCAATTTGTCGCACTTGGTGAGCAGCGTGTGGATCGGCTTGCCGGTCGGCACGAACCACTCGATCATCCGGCGGTCGAGGTCGGTCAGCGGACGGCGCGAATCCATCATCAGGATCAGGCCGCACAACTGCGAACGGGTCGCGAGGTACGAGGACAGCAGCATTTCCCAGTGGGCCTTCGCGGCCCCCGGCACTTCCGCGTAGCCATAGCCGGGCAGGTCGACGAGGTTCGCGACGGGCTCGGCGGCCGGGCCGACGGAGAAGTAGTTGATGTGCTGCGTGCGGCCGGGCGTCTTCGACGCGAAGGCGAGCCGCTTCTGGTTGCACAGCACGTTGATCGCCGTCGATTTGCCGGCATTCGAGCGGCCCGCGAACGCGATTTCCGGCTGTACCGTCGGCGGCAGGTCGCGCAGATGATTGACGGTCGTATAGAAGCGGGCTTGATGGAGCAAAAAGGCCATGGGGAACCGGTGGGACGGGGCGGCGCGAGCCGCTGGGGTGAAGGCGGGGTAGCCCCGATAGGCGCGGGAGCTTTCAGCGCGATATTGTACAATACGCCGGTTTTGCCGAAGCGTTGCGGGCGCCTGCGTCGCGCTTTTATGCAGCTTCTGCGGTAGACTGGTCGACGTCGTTTTTTGCAGAACCTCAAATTCCCACAAGACGAAACAGGGTGTGCGAATGAATCGACTGTGCAAGTCTCTGATGGTGCTTCAGGTTGCAGCAGGGTTCGTAGGTTTCGTAGCGGAGGCAAACGCGGCGGATGCGGCAAAGCCGGATCTGGACCGCGGCAAGGCGATTGCCGGGCAGGTATGTGCGTCGTGTCACGGCGCCGACGGCAACAGCGCGTCGGGCAGTTTCCCCAAGCTCGCCGGCCAGCATCCCGAATATCTGGTCAAGCAGTTGAACGACTTCAAGACCCAGTCGGGCGCGAAGGGGCCGGCGCGGACCAATCCGGTGATGGTCGGGTTCGCGAGCGCGTTGAGTGCGGACGACATGCGTAACGTCGCCGCGTATTACGGCTCGCAGGCAACGAAGCTCGGCACCGCACGCGACGCGGCGACCGTGCCGATCGGCCAGAAGATCTATCGCGGCGGCATTGCGGAAAAGGGCGTACCCGCCTGCGCGAGCTGTCACGGGCCGACGGGGCAGGGGCTGCCGGTCCAGTACCCGCGTCTGTCGGGGCAATGGGCCGATTACACGGTTGCCCAGTTGACCGCGTTCCAGCAGGGTGCCGGCGCGCGCAACAACAACGAGGCGATGCATCAGATCGCATCGCGTCTGTCGGACAACGAGATCAAGGCCGTCGCGGATTACATCGCGGGCCTGCGTTGAACGGGCCGTCGCGAATGACATGACCGGACGCCCGAAGGGCGGCCGGAGTCAGAACAAGAAAAGGGTGGGGCGCCGCGTGATCGCGGTGGCCTCGCCCTTTTTTATCGGCACTCGCCGGGCTGCCCCAGAGTGCTGACAGCCCCTCGGGGGCAGCGAACAAAGTGAGTGTGGGGGCTGTTTCCCCCCAAAGTCGGAGTTTGAATGAGCGTTACCACGTCGGGGTTGCAGTCGAAGTCGGGTCAAAGTGCGTCCAGGCGCGCGGTCGAGCTAGTCAGCTCGATGCGCTTCGCGATCGCGCTGCTGGTGGTGTTGTCGATCGCGAGCATCATCGGCACGGTGCTGACCCAGGATGACCCGTATCCGAACTACGTGAACCAGTTCGGGCCGTTCTGGGCGGACATCTTCCGCTCGCTGGGCCTGTACAACGTGTACAGCGCGTGGTGGTTCATGCTGATCCTGATCTTCCTCGTCACGTCGATCTCGCTGTGCGTGATCCGCAACGCGCCGAAGATGCTCGCCGATGCGAAGAGCTGGAAGGACAAGGTCCGCGAGGGCAGCCTGCGCGCGTTCCATCACAAGGCCGAATACACGGCGTCCGGCACGCGTGCGACCGTTGCGGCCACGCTCGCCACGTTCGTCGCCAAGGGCGGCTACAAGCACGTCGTGCGCGAAACCGACGGCGCGACGCTGATCTCCGCGAAGCGCGGCGCGCTGACGAAGTGGGGCTACATCTCCGCGCATCTCGCGATCGTCGTGATCTGCGTCGGCGGCCTGCTCGACAGCAACCTGCCGATCAAATTCCAGATGTGGATGTTCGGCAAGAGTCCGGTCAACACGAGCGCGACGATCAGCGAGATCTCGGCCGACCACCGGCTGTCCGCGTCGAACCCGACGTTCCGCGGCTATGCGTGGGTGCCGGAAGGCCAGTTCGTGTCGACCGCGATCCTGAACCAGCCGAGCGGCTCGCTGATCCAGGATCTGCCGTTCTCGATCCAGCTCAACAAGTTCATCGTCGACTACTACACGACGGGGATGCCGAAGCTGTTCGCGAGCGACATCGTCGTGATCGATCGCGAGACGGGCCAGAAGATCCCGGCGCGCGTCGAGGTCAACAAGCCGTTCACGTACAAGGGCGTGTCGATCTATCAGTCGAGCTTCCAGGACGGCGGCTCGCAGATGCAGATGACGGCCTACCCGATGACGGGTGACAACGCGAAGACCTTCGCGGTAAAGGGCACGATCGGCAGTACGGCGCCGCTGCAGATGCCGGGCAGTGACGGCGACACGATCGAGTTCTCCGACTTCCGTGCGATCAACGTCGAAAACATGGCCGATGCGAACGGCAAGCCGGACGTGCGCGGCGTCGCGAAGACGGAGTCGCTGAAGGAAGTATTCGACGAGCGGCTCGGCTCGGGCGCGAAGACATCGAAGCCGATGCAGCTCCACAACATCGGCCCGTCGGTGCAGTACAAGATTCGCGGCAAGGATGGCCAGGCGCGCGAATTCAACAACTACATGCTGCCCGTCGACATGGGCGGCACGCGCGTGTTCCTCGCCGGCGTGCGCGGGAGCCCGAACGATCCGTTCCGCTACATGCGGATTCCGGCCGACAGCCAGGATTCGATCGGCGAATGGATGCGCCTGCGCGCCGCGCTCGAGGATCCGGCCGTGCGTGCCGACGCCGCCGCGCGTTTTGCTCAGCGTTCGCTGCCGACGACCGAAGCGTCGCTGCGCGGCCGCCTGCAGGACAGCGCGTTCAAGGTGCTGACCCTCTTCGCGGCGAGCGACGACAGCGTCGGCCGCGGCGCCGACGGCCAGCCGATCGGCGGCTTCCAGGCGGTGGCGACGTTCATCGACCGTTCGGTGCCGAAGGCCGAGCAGGAAAAGGCGGCGAGCCTGCTGCTGCGCATGCTCGAGGGCTCGATGTGGGAGGTCTGGCAGATCGCGCGCGAGCGTGCCGGCGAGCCGGCCGCCCAGCAAGGGACCGACACGATCCGTTTCGTGCAGAACGCGATCAATGCGCTATCGGACAGCTTTTTGTATGGATCGCCGGTCTATTTGCAGCTTGATTCCTTCAAGCAGGTGCAAGCTTCGGTATTTCAGTTGACGCGCGCGCCTGGCAAGAATCTGGTGTATCTTGGCAGCCTGCTGTTGGTCGCCGGCATCTTCTCGATGTTCTACGTGCGCGAGCGGCGCCTCTGGTTCTGGCTCAAGGATGCCGGTTCGGGCGTCGATGTGGTGATGGCGATGTCCACGGCCCGCAAGACCTTCGATTTCGAGAAAGAATTCGTGCAGACGCGCGACGCGGCCGGCGCCGCCTTGCGTGCCGCACCGCGCGACGCCGCGCCCGCAGGCGCGGCAGCGACTGCCCGTCCGCCCGCCGGCGGCGGTTCCGATTCCGAGAATTCCACCCGGTAACATCATGGATCTCACTCAAGTTTCCTCTTCCCGTTCGGGGCCGGTCCAGGCCTCGAATCTGGCGCCGTTGTTCGACGACCGTCCGTTCCTCGCCCGCCTGTCGGTCATCGACTGGTTGTTCGCGCTGGCGCTCGTGATCGGCGCGGGCTATGCGTTCGTGCACTACAACGAACACATGAATTACTACGACAAGGCGGTGATGATCGGCACGGTGCCTGCGCTTGTCGTGCTCGGCTGGCGCTGGAAGCCCGCTCGGCTGATGATGGCGTCGATCGCGGTGCTGTCGCTCCTGTCGATCCAGATCTACCAGGGCGACCTCGCACGCGCCGATTCGGCGTTCTTCCTCAAGTACTTCCTGTCCAGCCAGTCCGCGATCCTGTGGATGAGCGCGCTGTTCGTGCTCGCGACGATCTTCTACTGGATCGGCTTGCTCGCACGCTCGGAGTCGGGCTCCGCGATCGGCCAGAAGCTTACGTGGGTCGCCGTGTTGATGGGCTTCACCGGCCTGATGGTGCGATGGTACGAGTCGTACCTGATCGGCGCCGACGTCGGGCATATCCCCGTATCGAACCTGTATGAAGTGTTCGTGCTGTTCAGCCTGATCACCGCGCTGCTTTATCTGTATTACGAGGGCCACTACGGCACGCGCGCACTCGGCGCATTCGTGCTGCTGGTCATCAGCGCGGCTGTCGGCTTCCTGATGTGGTACTCGGTCGCGCGCGATGCGCAGCAAATCCAGCCGCTCGTGCCGGCGCTGCAGAGCTGGTGGATGAAGATCCACGTGCCGGCGAACTTTATCGGCTACGGCAGCTTCGCGCTGTCGGCGATGGTGTCGGTCGCGTACCTGATGAAGGAGCGCGGCGTGCTCGCCGATCGCCTGCCCACGCTCGAGGTGCTCGACGACGTGATGTACAAGTCGATCGCGGTCGGTTTCGCGTTCTTCACGATCGCGACGATCCTCGGCGCGCTCTGGGCCGCCGAAGCATGGGGCGGCTACTGGAGTTGGGACCCGAAGGAAACCTGGGCGCTGATCGTGTGGCTCAACTACGCGGCCTGGCTGCACATGCGGCTGATGAAGGGCCTGCGCGGCGCGGCCGCCGCCTGGTGGGCACTGACGGGCCTGCTCGTGACGACGTTCGCGTTCCTCGGCGTCAACATGTTCCTGTCCGGGCTGCACAGCTACGGCAAGCTGTAAGATTTCCGACGCTGGTCCGACAAAAGACCGCCGGCGCACTGCGTGCCCGGCGGTTTTCTTTTGTAACGGGCGGGTGGCCCGGGCGTCGAACGGCGCATGATCGGCCGGGTCGAACGCTGATGAAGCGTGCGCGCCGCGCATGCAGGAGGAGCAGCACGATGTGGATCAAAACCCCTTTGCGCACCGTACTGACCGGCGGTGATATCGCGCAGAGCCAGATTACGCCGCGCGCGGTGTTCGAGAACCGGCGACGCGTATTGCAGGCCGCCGGCCTGGCGGCGGCGGGCGGATTGCTGGGCGGCAGCGGCGCGGCGTTCGCGGCATATGCGTCGCCCGACGCGCGGGCCGCGAAGCTCGCGGCGAAAACCAACCCGAAGTTCGTCGCGGCCGACAAGGTGACGCCGTTCAAGGACATCACCTCCTACAACAACTACTACGAATTCGGCACCGACAAGGGCGATCCGGCGCAGAACGCGGGCACGTTGCGGCCGCGCCCGTGGCGCGTGAGCGTCGAGGGCGAGGTGCTGCACCCGAAGGTGTTCGATCTCGACGAACTGTTGAAACTCGCGCCGCTCGAGGAGCGCGTGTACCGGCTGCGCTGCGTCGAGGGTTGGTCGATGGTGATTCCATGGATCGGCGTGCCGCTGTCCGAGCTGATCAAGCGCGTGCAGCCCACCGGCAACGCGAAATACGTTCAGTTCATCACGCTGGCCGATCCGTCGCAGATGCCGGGGTTGTCGACGCCGGTGCTCGACTGGCCGTACTCGGAAGGGCTGCGGATGGACGAGGCGATGAATCCGCTGACGCTGCTGACGATGGGCGTCTACGGCCAGGTGCTGCCGAACCAGAACGGCGCGCCGGTGCGCATTGTCGTGCCGTGGAAGTACGGCTTCAAGAGCGCGAAGTCGCTCGTGAAGATCCGCTTCGTCGACAAGCAGCCGAAGACGAGCTGGAACACGTACGCGTCGAACGAATACGGTTTCTATTCGAACGTGAACCCGAACGTGGATCACCCGCGCTGGAGCCAGGCGACCGAGCGCCGGATCGGCGAGGACGGCTTCTTCACGCCGAAGCGCAAGACGCTGATGTTCAACGGCTACGGCGATCTCGTCGCGTCGATGTATCAGGGCATGGATCTGAAAAAGAATTTCTGAGCGTGACGGTGAGAAACGACATGCCTCCTTCGACATTGGCGCCCGTGCGCGCGTCCGGCACGCGTGCGTCCGCCGCGGGTACTTCCCGGGCCGGCGCCGTGCGTACTGCGTCCCCGCGCTGGCTGCCGCCCGCCAAGGTGCTGGTTTTCGCGGCCGGCCTCTATCCGCTCGCGCGACTCGTGCTGTTCGGGCTGACCGACCGGCTCGGTGCGAACCCGATCGAATTCATCACGCGTTCGACGGGCCTCTGGACGCTGGTCATGCTCTGCATCACGCTCGCCATCACGCCGCTTCGGCACGTGACTGGCGTTCCGGCGTTGCTGCGTTTTCGCCGGATGATCGGCCTGTTCGCATTCTTTTATGCGACGCTGCATTTCACGACGTACCTGTGGTTCGACAAGTGGTTCGACGTGCTCGCGATCC
This sequence comes from Burkholderia sp. SIMBA_062, assembly GCF_046534765.1. Taxonomy (NCBI): domain Bacteria; kingdom Pseudomonadati; phylum Pseudomonadota; class Betaproteobacteria; order Burkholderiales; family Burkholderiaceae; genus Burkholderia; species Burkholderia sp. SIMBA_062. Next base: position 1,164 of record NZ_JAWRYD010000056.1, on the reverse strand, counting down.
TGAAGGATGTCGGCAAGCGTCCGTTCATCACGGTCGGCTTCGCTGCGTTCGTGCTGCTGATTCCGCTGGCCGCGACATCGCCGCGTGCGATGGTGCGCCGGCTCGGCCGTCGCTGGGCCACGCTGCATCGCGCGATCTATGCGATCGCGCTGTTCGGCGTACTGCATTTCTGGTGGATGCGGGCCGGCAAGCACGATCTCGCGCAGCCGAAGCTCTACGCGACGATCGTCGCGGTGCTGCTCGGCTGGCGGCTGCTTGCATGGGGCTGGCGGCGCATCCGTGCGTGACGTGGCGGGGCCGAAAAAACAAAAGGCGATGACGGGAAGTCATCGCCTTGGGGCGCCAGAGAAACCGCCGCGGCGGCGGCGCGCGACTACTGCGCGGCGGCCGGGCTTGATGCCGGCGTGGCGGGCTTCGGCGCACTGCTCGACAACTCGGGCGACAGCGTGAGCGGTGTGCCGGAAGAATCGGGAATACTGTCGGATGCGTTTTCGTCGGTCGGCGTGACGTCCGACGGCGGCGTGTCCTGCTGCTGCATGGGCTTCGCCGGCAGCGGGGGCACGGTAGGCAGATAGAGCGGGCCGCGTTGACCGCAGCCGGCAAGAATCGCCAAAGCCGCTACAATCGCGCTCATCCGGAAAACGACTCGCATGATCGTCCCTGAGCAATTATTTAACCGATAGAGTTTAGCATGTCCGATACTGAATACCTGGCCCGTGCCGAGGCTGTGCTGGCGTCCGTCGAGCGTACCGTGGACGCCGTGAACGACGGCGATCACGACATCGATCTGGAGCGCAACGGCAGCGTGCTGACGCTCACGTTCGAGAACGGCTCGAAGATCATCATCAACCTGCAGCCGCCGATGAAGGAGCTGTGGATCGCCGCGAAGGCGGGCGGATTCCATTATCGTTTCGTGGACGGCGAATGGCGCGATACGCGCACCGGCACCGAGTTCTTCTCGGCGCTCACCGACTACGCGACGCAGCAGGCCGGCCTGCCGATCACGTTCCGCGCGTAACGACGGGCGCTCGCCCGCCGGGCGCCGATACGTCGGATCAATGCACGAAGAAAAAGCGCCCCGCAAGGCGTAATGCCGTTCAGTTAAGGAACTTTGATGTGCCGAACGGCGTAACGCTTGGGGCGAGCTTTGACCACACGGGGGCA
>NZ_JAWRYD010000177.1:0-311 GCF_046534765.1 Burkholderia sp. SIMBA_062 | reverse complement strand
CTAGAGGTGTGACGTTAGATTATGGTAGCGGCAATATTACGACAGCCACTGTCAATCAAACGATTACGATTTTATTGAGTGATGGCCCCACTGTTGTTAATCCACTAGGGCAAGATGCGTCGACTATCACCATGACAAGGGCTGAATTTGAAGCGATCGAACTAACACCACCTGAAGATAGTGCCGCCAATATCACTATTGACATGGCAGTGACAGAGTATGAGGTCGATAGCACAGGTGCTATCGTTTCAGGGGTGGCAGGCGCTGCGTCTAGCACAACGATAAAGGTTGACGTGCAAGCAGTGACCGAC
>NZ_JAWRYD010000176.1:0-313 GCF_046534765.1 Burkholderia sp. SIMBA_062 | reverse complement strand
CAGGTGCATGCCCGCAGCAGTACGGCGATTGTGGCGGGCGAATGTGTCGGGCAGGACTGGATACGGGTGGGTGATGCCGCGATGGCCGTTGATCCGCTGTCGGGCAACGGTATCTTCCAGTCGCTATCTTCGGCGTTACAGGCACCGGTGGTGATAAATACATTGCTGCGCAGGCCTGAACGGGCCGAGTTGGCGCGGCAGTTCCACCAGCAGCGGATTGAGCAGCTGTTCTTGCGCTTTGCCCGTATCGGGCGGGATTTCTACGGGCAGGAGCAGGGGCGGGCAGGGCAGCCGTTCTGGGCCAGGCGCCAGG
>NZ_JAWRYD010000055.1:0-27027 GCF_046534765.1 Burkholderia sp. SIMBA_062 | reverse complement strand
GTCGCACAACCAGTCTATTCCTTCGGGCACCGCTTTCCTTTTAGGCCTCGCCTTCACGCTAATCCGTGAAGAACCATAAAAAAACCCGGCCCGCATCGAAGCGGGCCGGGCTTGTGCGGGAAGCAGATCGCTTACAGCGCGCCGCCTTGCGCCGACGCCGAACCCTTCACGCCGACCGATGCGCCGCCCTGCACCGAGTTCGTCGCGCCCTCGAGCGCTTCGCCGGCCTTCGCCTTCGCGCCGCCGGCGACATCGCCCGCCGTCGACACCGCGCCTTGCGCATGGCTCTTCGCCGAGCTCGCGACGTGCTTCACGTGCGACTTCGTCGCGTGCGCGGCCGATACCGCCGCGTCCTTCGCGGAGCCGGCGGCCGAGCCGACTGCCTGCGTCGCGCCACCGACCGCGTTACCGGCCGCCGAGCCGACGCCGCCGACCGTCTTGCCCACGCCGTTCAGCGCACCGCCGACGACGTTGCCTGCGCCCGAACCCGAGCCTGCGGCATTGGCGCCCGCGCCAGCCTGCACGCCCACGCCGCCGCCGAGCAGCGGCGTCTGGACTTGTGCGCCGACGCCGGCCGAACCCTCAGCGCCCGTCTGGGCCGTTTGTGCGAAAGCCGCCGATGCGATTGCCGTCAGCGCGGCGCCAAGCAGAATCGTGCGAATCTTGTTCATGGTCATTCTCCCCAAAGACGTTGTTGCTGCGGGCCGCGTTCTGCGGCTGGTCGCATGCCTCACCGCGACGTGCGGCAGGTGGAGCCAATGTAGCGGCGCCAACGTCCAAAACCATCGAATTGCGGGGACTGTTACTTCCGTTGCAAATGCTGACGATTGACTCACACTCCTTGACAATCACCGCGACCGGCCCGAGATTGGCGCCGTCCGATGGCATGTATCGGTGCACCGGGCACAACGTGCCGGCTAGCAGGGAAAGCGACCATTCCTGTAGGCATCCCAAAGGACCTTGCTCGGCCAGCCGTCAGTGCGGCCCGATGAACGGCTGCGCGCGATCAGCTCGATGTCGTCGGACACGCACGCCGCGACGTCGGCATTCCCCGATGCGCGGAACGCCAGCCTGAACGCCTTTTCCCTGAGCGCATCCACCGCCCGCTTGTCGAGCGCGGCACCCGGTTCGCCGTCGACTTCGTCGAACGCCGTCATCCAGCACGCGTCGAACGGGTCCGCGTCGCGGCTGGCCAGCGCGCGATCGCAATCGATGTCGCCGAGGAAATCGAAAAACCCCGGGGCCGACAGGATGGCGTCCATTTCAAGCAGATGCGCGTTCGTCACGGCGGCCCCTTGCCACGATGCGTGGCCGTTCTGTTCATCGATCGGTGCCGCCATGCGCCGCTTTCACGTTCGGCATCGGCGACGCGCAGCCCCGTATCCGCCGCGACCGGCAGACGGGAGCCGCACGCCATTCTCCGCTACCGCCCGCTTACGGCCTGAACGTGTCGCCGAGCACGACGCCTTCGCGACGCGGATCGGTACCGCCCTGCAGCGCGGGCGACTGTCCGACCGTCACGCGCATCACGGTGTTGACGCCGCTCGCCTGCGCGGACGTCGATACCTTGTGCCCGAGCGCGACGAGGCCCGTGATCAACGGATCGTTCGCGCCGTTGTTCGACGCATTGACGTTCGGATGCTCGCCGCCGATGTTCGTCGTCGGGCTGTTGCTCGCGCCGAAATCGACGAGGCCCGCGGACTGCTGCGCATCGAGCCCCCAGTCGAGCGCGCCGACGAGCGTCTTCACCACGTATTGCGGAATCGTACCGCCGCCCGGCGAGCCGGTAGCCATCACGAAATCGCCGCGCGAGCCGTCCGCGGCCGTGCCGAACACGATCGTCGGCGCCATCGAGCTGCGCGGCCGCTTGCCCGGCTGCACGCGGTTCGCCACCGGATTGCCGGCACTGTCGAGCGGGTTCGCCGAGAAATCGGTCAGCTGGTTGTTCAGCAGGAAGCCGTTGGTCATGTGGAACGAGCCCATGCTCGACTCGACGGTCGTCGTCGCGCTCAGCACGCTGCCGTCCGCATCGACGATCGTGAAATGGTTCGTGCCGTGTTCGATCAGCGTCGTGTCGACGCCGAGCGGCACTGCACCGAAATTGCCGGGCTGCGCGGTGCCCATGCTGCGGTTCGTGTCGATCAATGCGGCACGCGACTTCAGGTACGGCTTGTTCAGCAGCGTGTCCCACGTGCCGCCCGGCAGCGGCACGAAATCCGTATCGGCCACGTATTTGTCGCGATCGGCATACGCGAGCCGCTCGGCTTCGGTGATCAGGTGCACGCCGGCGACGGTCGGCTTGCCGCCTTCGAGATCAATCGCCGTCGGCTTCAGCGACTTCAGGTCGAAGTTCTCGATAATGCCGAGCGCCGACGCGACCGCGATACCGCCCGACGACGGCGGCGGCATCCCGCATACCCAGTAGCTGCGATAGGTCGTGCACACGGGGTCGCGACGCTTCGCCTGGTACGCGGCCAGATCGGCGACGGTCGTCTTGCCCGGCGTGATCGTCGAGCCGTCGGCGCCCTGCGTCGTCGCGATCTTCGCGACGATGTCCTGCGCGATCTGCCCCGTGTACAGCGCACTCGCGCCGGACTGTGCCATCAGCGTCAGCGTGTGCGCGTAAGCCGGGTTCTTCAGCACGGTGCCGAGCGTTTTCGGCGTGCCGTCCGCCTTCAGGAAATACGCGGCGGCCTCGGGATCGCGCTTCAGGTTCGCGGCGTTCAACGCGATCGCGTCGGCCAGCCGGCCGCCGATCGGAAAGCCATTGGTCGCGAGCGTGATCGCGTCGCCGAACAGCCCCTGCCACGGCAGCTTGCCGTGATCCTGCTGCAACGCCTCGATGAGCCTCGGTACGCCGATCGTGCCGATCGAACGGCCGCTTGCACGCGCGTTCGGTTGCGGCGCCGACCGGTCGTTCTGGTCGTCGACATAGCGCAGATAGTTCTCCGTTGCCGCCGCCGGCGCCGTTTCCCGTCCGTCGTACGCCTGCAGCGTCTTGCCGCGCGCATCGTAGTAGAGCAGCACGCCGCCCGAGCCGAGGCCGGTCGCCTCGGGCACCGTCAGGCCGAGCACGGCCTGCACGGCGACCGCCGCATCGGCGGCCGTGCCGCCCCGCTTCAGCACCGCGCAACCGGCCGCGCTTGCATACGCGTTCGAGGTGGCCACGAGGTACCGCTTCGCGTAGACGGGCTTCATGCCGGTGCGGTAGCCCGACGAGGCTTCCGGCAATGACGGATCGCCGGGCTGGTTCGAGCCCACGACGACCGTCGAGCCGCTGCTGTCGATCGCGAGGCAGCTCGTGTCGGGCGCGGGCGGCGACGTGGAACCCGCGTTGTTTTCGATTTCGTCACTGCCGCACGCCGTCATCAGGACGGCGGCGACCAGTGCGGACACGTACGGGAAAAGCGCGGTTCTGTTCATGGTCTCTCGGGATTTTCGTAGGTCGTCGCGAATTCGTCACGCTGACGGCGCCCCCCTCGGCGGGCGGACAACGCCATCGATAGTCCCATGACCGGATTTTTTTGCGCAATAAGGAATTGATGCGATGTGACCGGCGTCGGCGGCGCAGCAAGCACGGGCTTGCTTGACGGCGCCGGCGGTTACGCTGCCGGCCTCCCGTGCCAATCCGCACGACATCTTCTGACGCCATCGTCCGGGCCGGCATTCGGGCTACCGATTCGCTATCGGGACTTCAGACATGGTGGGCGAAACTGGCGATGCGGACGAGCCGATCGCCTGGGTGATAGCCGACGCGCGACAGGGTTACACCGTCGCGGCTCACTGTCGCGCCGACTTCGACGTACGTGCGTGAAAAGGATCTCGAGCCGGCTCCCCGGATTACCCCTGTGGGCTCGACGAGGCTCGGACCCGCCAGGTCGCGGCAGTCCTGTGTGCGTTGCCGCCGCCATTCGAGGACGCGGATGCCGTGCGCGATCGCGCGTCATCCGACGCCCGCGTCGGATCGAGCTCGCGCAGCACACTCGCACGGCCGCCGTCGTCGCTCGGCAATTCCGGCTGCCCGCGCGCAAAGGCCGGCATGGCCGTCGCCGCGAGCAGCGCGGCGACCGCCATCCGGGAACGGAGCTTTGTCACGTTCCCCCGCTTCATTGCGCGCTCGCGGTCGATACCGTCGTTGCCGCGGCGGCCATGGCGGTGCGCTGGTCACCGTGCGCGATCGCGTAGAGCTCGCGGTTGCGTGCGACCGTCGCCGCGCTCGGCGGATAGTCGGAGTTCGATGTGGGCACGGTGCCGTCGCGTTGTGCCTGAACGAGATCGGCGATCACCTCGGCACGGGTCACGCCGGACGACGAAGTTTGTGCGAAGGCGGCGACCGGCGTTCCGACGACGACGGCGAGCAGTGCGGCTGCGATCAGTTTGCGATTCATGATGAAACTCCCGAGAACGGTTCAATGAAGACGCATCGACGATGCGCCGCCGGCGTGACCGCAATCGCGATTCGCCGCCTGACACGTCCATTCTGGCGATCGGCCCGCACCCCACGCTGACCGGCAGATGACAATTTTGAAATCCGGCGCCCACGCCCGGATAACAGTTTCGTAATGTTCAGGTCAGCATCGGGTCAACGCCGCGCCAGCAGACTGCATGCTCACCGCATCGAATGCGGCACCCATGCCCTGCTTCGAGGAAAAAAATCATGTGGATCGTCCGGCTGGCGTTGCGCAGGCCCTATACATTCGTCGTACTCGCGCTGCTGATCTTCATCGCGGGACCGCTCGCGATCCTGCGCATGCCGACCGACATCTTCCCGAACATCGACATTCCGGTCGTCAGCATCGTCTGGTCGTACAACGGCTTTTCCGCCGAGGACATGGCCAAGCGAATCACGTCCAACTACGAGCGCGCGCTGACGTCGGACGTCGACGACATCGAACACATCGAATCGCAGTCGCTGAACGGGGTGTCGGTCGTGAAGATATTCTTCCACCCCGGCGCGGACATCAATCGCGCGATCGCGGAAGCCGCGAGCAATTCCGCGTCGATCCTGCGGATCCTGCCGCCCGGCACGCTGCCGCCGAACATCATCACGTACAACGCGTCGACGGTGCCGATCCTGCAGCTGGGACTGTCGAGCAACACGCTTGCCGAACAGCAACTGTACGACCTCGGCAACAGCTTCATTCGCACGCAGCTCGCGACCGTGCAGGGCGCGGCGGTGCCGCTGCCGTTCGGTGGCAAGATTCGCCAGATCGTCGTCGACCTCGACACGCGCGCGCTGCAGGCGAAAGGGCTCGCGCCGATCGACGTGGTGAACGCGATCAACGCGCAGAACCTGATCCTGCCGGGCGGCACCGCGAAGATCGGCACGCGCGAGTACAACGTGCAGATGAACGGCAGCACCCAGACGGTCGCCGCGCTGAACAACCTGCCCGTCAAGACGATCGACGGCAACGTGGTCTATGTGCACGACGTCGCGCACGTTCGAGACGGCTACGCACCGCAGACCAACATCGTGCGCGTCGACGGCAAGCGCGCGGCACTGCTGACCGTCGAGAAGACCGGCAGCGCGTCGACACTGACGATCATCGACCAGGTCAAGGCGATGCTGCCGAAGATCGCGGCCGGCTTGCCGAAAGCGCTGCACATCTCCGCGCTCGGCGATCAGTCGGTGTTCGTGAAGGCGGCGGTCCAGGGCGTCGTGCGCGAAGCGCTGATCGCCGCCTGCCTGACCGCGCTGATGATCCTGTTGTTCCTCGGCAGCTGGCGCGCGACGTTGATCATCGCCGTATCGATTCCGCTTGCCGTGCTCACGTCGCTGCTCGCGCTGGGCGCGCTCGGCCAGACCATCAACATCATGACGCTCGGTGGGCTCGCACTCGCGGTCGGGATACTGGTCGACGACGCGACCGTCGCGATCGAGAACATCACGCATCATCTCGAACGCGGCGCGCCGCTGGAAGACGCCATTCTGACCGGCTCGGGCGAAATTGCCGTGCCGACCTTCGTGTCGACGCTGTCGATCTGCATCGTGTTCGTGCCGATGTTCATGCTCACGGGCGTCGCGCGCTACCTGTTCGTGCCGTTGGCCGAAGCGGTGATCTTCGCGATGATCGCGTCGTATTTCTTCTCGCGCACGCTGGTGCCGACGCTCGCCATGGTCCTGATGCGCGCGAAGGGGCAAGGCCGCCCGCCGCGTGGTGTGTTCGCGCGCATCGCACGATTCCAGGCCGCGTTTGAACGTCGCTTCGAGGCGGTCCGGCTGCGCTATCGCGCGCTGCTGTCGGCGGCGATCTCGAATCGCCGCCGTTTCGCGGCCGCGTTTCTTCTTGCATGCGCCGCATCGACCGGCCTGTTCGCATTCGCCGGCCAGGATTTCTTCCCGTCGGTCGACACGGGCGAGATCCGTCTGCATCTGCGCGCCCCGACCGGCACGCGGATCGAGGAAACCGCGCGCCTCACCGACGAAGTGGAAGCGCGCATCCGGACCGTGATTCCGGCGAACCAACTGGCCGGCATGCTCGACAACATCGGCGTGCCGGTGAGCGGGATCAACCTCACGTACGACTCGTCCGACCCGATCGGCACCGAGGATGCGGACGTGAACATCACGCTGAAGCCGAACCACGCGCCGACGGCGGCGTATGTCGCGAAGCTGCGCAACCTGCTGGCCCAATCGTTCCCGGGCGTAACGTTCGCCTTCCTGCCGGCCGACATCGTCAGCCAGATCCTCAATTTCGGACTGCCCGCGCCGGTGGACATCCAGATCGTCGGCAACAAGCTGGACCAGAACCGCGCGGTGGCGAATGCGCTGCTTGCCAAGCTGCGCGGCGTGCGCGGCCTCGTCGATACGCGCATCCAGCAGCCCGGCGACGAGCCGGCGATCAACGTCGACGTGGACCGCACGAAGGCGATTCAGGCCGGCCTCGAACAACGCGACGTCGCGCAGAACCTGCTGATCGCGCTGTCGGGCAGTTCGCAGACGACGCCGAACTTCTGGCTCGATCCGCGCAACGGCGTCAGCTACCCGTTGATCGTGCAGGCCCCGCAGTATTCCGTCGATTCGCTGCAGGCGCTGGCGAACATACCGCTGCCGACGGGCGCCGCGCGCCCGCCGCAGACGCCCGCCGGCGGTCCGGCCGCAGGCGCGCCCGCACAGAACCTGCTCGGCGCATTGGGCGCGTTCTCCCGCGCGACGCAGCAGGCCGTGGTGTCGCATTACAACGTGCAGCCCGTGCTCGACATCTTCGCGTCGGTGCAGGGGCGCGATCTGGGTGGCGTCACGGCCGACGTGACGAAGCTCGTCGACGATGCGCGCGCGCAACTGCCGCCCGGTTCGTCGATCGTGCTGCGCGGCCAGGTGCAGGCGATGCACGAATCGTTTGCCGGGCTGCTCGGCGGCCTCGCGATCGCGATCGCGCTCGTCTACTTGCTGATGGTCGTCAACTTCCAGTCGTGGCTGGACCCACTCGTGATCGTTGGCGGCCTGCCCGCGTCGCTCGCCGGCATCGCATGGATGCTGTTCGTCACGCGCACCACGCTGTCGGTGCCCGCGCTGACCGGCACGATCCTGTGCATCGGCATCGCGACCGCGAACAGCATCCTCGTCGTCAACGCGGCGCGCGAGCTGATCGCGAGCGGCGCATCACCGTGGCAGGCCGCGCTCGAGGCCGGATTCAGCCGCTTTCGTCCGGTCGTGATGACCGCACTCGCGATGCTGATCGGCATGCTGCCGATGGCGCTCGGCCTCGGCGACGGCGGCGAACAAAATGCCCCGCTTGGCCGTGCCGTGATCGGCGGGCTGGCGTTCGGCACGCTGTCGACACTGCTGTTCGTACCTGTGCTGTTCGGCTTCATCCACGCATGGCTCGGCCGACGCCGCGAAGCGGCCGCCGCCCGCCGCGCGCACGACATGCCGGTGGTGCGCTGATCAAGCACGCATCCCGATTCCCTTCGACTCGCCCGACATCGAACTCATCATGAACGACACGACCGAACCTCTCACCCCGCCGCCGGCTGCCGAACCGGAAACGATGCCGCCTGCCGCGCGCGGCGCAGCGCCGGAAACACCGCCGCCCCGGCGCGGCCGCAAGCTGGCCGTCCCGCTTGCCGCGATTGCCGTCGCCGCCGCGCTGCTCGCGATCGGCATCGTGCCGCGCATCGACGCGCGCACCGCGCAGCGCCACCAGGTGGCGGCACAGCAGGCGCTGCCGGTGACCGTGATCCAGCCCGGCGCCGCACCGGCCGACCAGACGCTCACGCTGCCGGGTGCCGTGACGCCGTATGCGGAAGCGTCGATCTACGCGCGCACGAGCGGCTACATCGCACATTGGAGCGCGGACATCGGCACGCATGTGAAGGCCGGGCAAACGCTCGCGCAGATCACGGCGCCCGACCTCGACGCGCAACTGCGCCAGGCGCGTGCGGACGCGGCGACGGCGCAAGCGAACTACGACTATGCGAAATCGACCGCGCAGCGCTGGCAGGACATGCTGAAGACGCAATCGGTGTCGCAGCAGGACGCCGACACGAAGGTTGCCGACATGAACGCGAAGCGCGCGATGCTCTCATCGGCGCAGGCCAATACCGCCCATCTGAACGAGCTCGTGTCGTTCGAATCGGTGAGCGCGCCGTTCGACGGCGTGATTACCGCGCGCAACGTCGACGTCGGCACGCTCGTGACGGCGGGCGGCACGCCGGGCAGCCCCGGGCTGTCGGGCGAACTGTTTCATCTGGAGCAGACCGACACGCTGCGCGTGTTCGTCGACGTGCCGCAGGACAGCGCGGCCGGCGTCTCCACCGGCACGGCCGTCTACCTGACCACGCAGCAATATCCGGGGCGGCGCTTCGCCGCGCACGTCGCCCGCAGCGCGGGCGCGATCGACCCGGTCACGCGCACGCTGCGCGTCGAGATCGACGTCGACAATCGCGATGGCGCGTTGCTGCCCGGCGCGTATGCGCAGGCGCACCTGCTCGTGCCGAGCGCGGCGCCCGCGTTCGAGCTGCCGGTCAGTGCACTGCTGTACCGGCCGAACGGCGTGACGGTTGCAACGGTCGACGCGAATGGACGCACGGCGCTGAAGACCGTGCAGATCGGGCGCGATTTCGGCACGCACGTCGAGATCGTCGCGGGGCTCGGCGCGGCCGATCGCGTGATCGACAACCCGGGCGATTCGATCGCAAGCGGCGAAACCGTGAAGATCGTGTCGGTCGAGCACGGCGCGGTGCCGGCCGCTTCGCCGGCAGCGCAACCGGCCACGGCAAGCGGCGTGCCGTCAGCGCCGCGCGCGGCGACGTCCATGCCCGCCTCCGCGCCCGTTGCGCGCACCTCGAACGCCCGCACCTGACCCGCCATGCCTACCCGTGAGATTCCCGCCATGCGTCTTCCTCGCCCGCTCCCGTTCGCCCGCCGCGTCGTCGCGCTCGGCGTTGTCGCCGCGTTGACCGCTTGCTCGACGCTGCCGCCCTATTCGCCGCCTACCGTCGCCGTGCCCACGCACTATGCCGGCATACCGGCCGCGGGCGCGCCGGCCGCGCAACCGGGCTGGCAGGTCGCGGCGCCAGCCGATGCCGCGTCGCGCGGCGCGTGGTGGACCGTGTTCAACGACGCCGATCTGAACGCGCTCGAAGCGCGCGTCGACGTGTCGAATCAGACCGTGAAGAAAGCCGTTGCCGACCTCGAGCAAGCGCGCGCGACGGTCGACTACCAGCATGCGGGGTTTCTGCCGACCGTGACGGCGGGCGTTGCGCAAAACCGTTCACGCATATCGCAGAACAAGCTGGGTTCGTCACTCGCCGGCAAGACGACACCCGACCATCAGGTGGGCGTGGCGGCAAGCTGGGAACCCGACGTGTTCGGCCGCGTGCGCGATGCGGTGGCAGGTGCGCAGGCGAACGCAGACGCGAGCGCGGCCGATCTGCAAGCCGTCAAACTGTCGGTCACGGCCGAACTCGCGACCGACTATTTCGCGCTGCGCTCGCTCGACACGCAAAAGCAGCTGCTCGACGACACGGTGCGGGCCTATGCGGATGCACTGAAGCTGCTGCAACAGCAGCTCGCGGCCGGCGCGATCGATGCATCCGCCGTCGCACAAGCCGAAACACAACTGGAAGCGACGCGCACGCAGGATACCGACATCGACGCGTCGCGCGCACAGCTCCAGCATGCGATCGCGACGCTCGTCGGCGAAAACGCATCGACGTTCGCATTGCCGCCGCGCGTTCAAGCGTTCGACGTGCCTGCCATTCCGGCCGGCGTGCCGTCGCAACTGCTCGAACGACGGCCTGACATCGCGGCTGCCGAGCGTCGCGTCGCGGCCGCGAACGCGCAGATCGGCGAAGCGCGCGCCGCGTTCTTCCCCGACCTCGTGCTGTCGGCGAGCGCGGGGCTCGAAAGCGGGTTCTTCACGCCGTGGCTGACCGCGCCAAGCCTGTTCTGGTCGCTCGGCCCGCAACTCGTCGGCACGCTGTTCGACGGTGGCCGGCGCAGCGCGACGCTGCGCGGCGCGCACGCGCAGTACGATGGCGAGATAGCCGACTATCGGCAGACCGTGTTGGGCGCATTCCAGCAGGTCGAGGATCAACTGTCGGCGCTCGATGCGCTCACGTCCGAAGCCGCCAGTCAGCGGCGCGCGACCGACGCGGCCGACCTGTCGCTGCGGTTGACGACGAATCGCTTCAATGCCGGCGCCGTCAGCTATCTGGACGTGGTGACCGCGCAGACGATCGCGCTGACCAATCGGCGCCTGGCCGACCAGATCGCCGCGCGCCGGATGGAGGCTGCGGTCGGATTGCTGAAGGCGCTGGGCGGCGGCTGGCACGCGGGCGCGGATGTCGCTGCTGCCGCCGCCGGGCCGGGCACGGCGATCAAGACGCAGGATTCCTGACGAAGATGAGGATGAACCGCGTGCCCGCCGCGTCGCTTTCGACGCGCGCGGTGCCGCCGTGCAGCTCCATCACCGAGCGCACGATCGCGAGCCCGAGCCCGGCCGTGCCGCCCGGCACGCCGCCGCTGCGCGCGGGGTCGCCGCGCACGAATCGGTCGAAGATGCGCGGCAGCAGCGCGGGATCGATCGGCTCGCCGGGATTCTCGACGACGACGCGTACCGCGTCCGCCGTTTCGTCGACGCTCAGCGCGATGACGCCGCCCGCAGGCGTATAGCGCAGCGCATTCGCGAGCAGGTTGCCGACCGCGCGGCGAAACAGCTCGACATCGGCAGTCAGCTGGCCGTGCCCTTCCACACGCAGCGTCGAACCCGCTTCATCGGCGAGCCCTTCGAAGTATTCGGCGATGCGCGTCAGCTCGTCATGCACGTCAAACGCGCGCTGCCGCGTCACGAAGGTCGGGTGTTCGGCGCGCGCGAGAAACAGCACGTTCTCGATCATCCGCGCGAGACGGTCGTATTCCTCGAGATTCGATTCGAGCAGCGCCTGGTATTCGCCGGGCGAACGCGGCCGCGCAAGCGCCACCTCGGTCGCGCCGCGCATGTTGTTCAGCGGCGTGCGCAGATCGTGCGCGAGATCGGCGCTGAATTGCGACAGATGTCCGAACGCTTGCTGCAGGCGGCCGAGCATCGCGTTCTGCGCATCGACGAGCGCGCGCAGTTCGCGCGGCGCACGCGCGGCGTCGAGCCGCGCGTCGAGCTTGTCGACGGTGATCCGGCCGGTGTTCGCGACGATCTCGCGCAGCGGTGCGAGCGCCGTGCGGATCAGCCAGAAGCTGAGCAGCATCGCGCACAGCGCGCCCAGCCCGCCGGCGAGCTTCAGCTTGTTGCGATAGCCGTCGAGCAGTTCGGCGCGATCGCTCATGTCGCGCGCGATCGCGATGCGGATCTGCGTACCGTCGCGCAGCATCGCGCCGGCCACGACACCGCGCCCGGGCGTGCCGCCATCGGCGCGCCATGTCGCGATCCGGTCGACGGTGATCCGTTCGGCCGCCGGCACCGGCGTCGCGTGGCGCGGAAACAGCTCGGCATCGGGCAACGCAGCCGGTGCGGGCGACGCCGTGCCCGACGCAGCCGGCGGCAGATCCTCGCGCTCGGTTCGCCTGACGTTGTGCCGCGCGAGCACATTGCCCCGCTCGTCGACCACGGCCATCGACAGTGCCGCGTTCCCGAGCACCTGGCTCGTCAGCCGATCCGCATGCGCGCGCACGGCGTCGAGCGAATCGAGTTCGCCCGCGAGCCGGCGCGTGTGTCGTGCGGCAAGCACGATGTCGAGATCGTCCTGCGTCCTCACCTGCCGCTCGAGGCCGGTATACACGTACGTGCCGACGAGCGCGAAGACCGCGAGCATCGTCGCACCGAACGCGAGCGCGAGCGTCGCGCCAAGCGATCGACCGAGCGTCATGCACCGTCCTTCGGTTCGAGCACGTAGCCTACGCCGCGCACCGTATGGATCAGCTTGACCGGAAACGCATCGTCGATCTTCGCGCGCAGTCGCCGGATGGCGACTTCGACGACGTTGGTGTCGCTGTCGAAGTTCATGTCCCAGACATACGACGCGATCTGCGTGCGACTCAGCACCTCGCCTTGCCGGCGCGCGAGCAACTGCAGCAGCGAGAACTCGCGTGGCGTCAGGTCGATCCGCACCGTGCCGCGCTTCACGCGGCGGCGCACGACGTCGATTTCCAGGTCACCGACCACGATGCGCTCGGTCTCGCGTGGTGGCCCGCGGCGCGCCAGCGTGCGGATGCGCGCGAGCAGTTCGACGAATGCGAACGGCTTCACGAGGTAATCATCGGCGCCCAGTTCGAGACCGTGCACGCGGTCCTGCACATCGTCGCGCGCAGTCAGGAACAGAACGGGCGTGGTATGGGTGTCGCGCAGCCGCTTGAGCACGCCCCACCCGTCGAGCACGGGCAGCATCACGTCGAGCACGATCACGTCGTAGTTCTCTTCCTGCGCGAGCATCAGCCCTTCCGCGCCGTCCTTTGCGAGATCGATGCTGAAGCCGGATTCCTCGAGGCCTTTCTTCAAGTACGCGGCCGTCTTCGGTTCGTCTTCGACTATCAGGATGCGCATGCTCGGCTCCATCGCATTCGGTTGGAATATGCGGCGATGTTACCGGTAAACCGGCGGGCGAAAGGCTTCGCCGGCCAGCGGGACGGCTCGATTACGAAAATGTAATCGACGGGTCAGCGTGTTGACTGTCGCGGCATTGCGCACGTCGTGACGACGCATCGGCGATTTGCCATGCCGCGGCCTGGCAGTAATGAGCCGCACGTTCGCTTTCAGCGTAAACGGGTGCTCGTCGGATGCTGGTTGATCTCGGCGGATGCGCCTGCAACGGCGCTGCCGTTTCGTGCACCACGCCGCGGTGGCGCAATGAACGACATGTTCCTGCTGCTTGTCGTGCGCGGTGCGCGACGCGCCCTATTCGCTCTTGTTCGACTGGACCAGCCTCAGAATCCGGCTGTCGTACGGCGACTGCATGACTTCCGCGATGCGGACGTCGGACGCGGCCGGGTGCAGCGGATTCAACAGGAAGTTGTGCGCATGCGGCACGACGACGCTCGGTACGCGCAGCAGTGCGCTCGGCTGCGTGTGCAACCACTCGGTGCCGGCGCTGCGGGTCCAGTCGACGTTCTCCCGCCAGTCGGCCGGCGCATCGCCTTCCGCGATCTCGGCAACGTCCACCGATTCGGACACCTCGACGCGCAGCAACTGGTATCCGCTCGGCAATTGCGCAACGGTGGCCATTTCGAAGTGGACGAGCGTCTCGAGCAGCGCGAGCGCCGGATGCTCGGCGAGATAGACGACGGGCTGCCCGGCAAAATGCCAGCGCCCGCCGGCCCGCAAGCCGCCGATGCCTTTCAGATCGGCGTAATTGCTGATCCGCCACAGCGTCGTCAAGCGAAATACCCCTCGTCGATCTGCGTGAGCGCCTCTTCGACGAGTCGCGCGCCGTGCTCGGTGCTCGACATGTCGAGCGACGTGCGCCCGCCGAAGCGCTGGAGCCCGTTGCGCAGCCACGCCATCGCCTTGTCCTGGTCGCCGAACGTGGCCGTCGCCTGCGCGACGATGCGTGCAAGCCGGATCGCCTTGTCGGATTCCTCCGGCGACAGGCGCTCGTGCGCCTGGCGGCGATGGCTCAACGTGCGCCGCGGGATGATGAAGGCGAGTTCGTCCGACTTCAGGCCGCGCTCGGACAGGCGATCGATCACCGCGACGTCGACGCGCGCGCTCGCCAGCTCGGCAAGATCGGCGCCCGAGCGCACGCGAATCGCGAGCAGTTGCTCGAGTATCGTGAATTCGGCCTGCCGCGGGTGCGCGACGCCCGAAGGGTGAAACGCGATCGTGCTCATGATTCTTCTCCGGCAATTTGCCCAAACATTATAGGCGTTTTGCCGAAGGCGGGCAGATTCTTGTCGTCACGGGTTCGATTGCGCACGTCACGTGGGCCATCGGCCCGGGCTTTCAGCGCCCCGCTCCGGCCCCATCACACGTTGTCGGGGTGGCGCAATCGACGGTTTGCGCAGGCGCGGAAGCAGTGAAATTCAGGATATCAAGGCCTGTAGTCGTGTCATGGGGTTGTCACGTAACAACTTTTCATGCGGTTTCGATACACCACTGTCCCGGATCGCGCCGCTTCATCGTTCAACGCACGCCGCGAATGTGTTCCGGCACACCAATAATCATCAGACAAAATCCAGCTTTCCCCGCGAATCGTTTACCCAGTTGCAATAATTATTCGCTGGAACGCCTATTTCCGACCGGTATCGCGATCGCTACGATGCAATCAACCGCTGAACGCAACAAGCGAAGCGCGAAATCTACGAAAACCGGAGGTCACCATGAAGTCGTTCATCTACGCAGTCGCCGCTGCCACCGCCCTTACCGCATCCGTTGGCGCATTCGCCCAGTCGAATCCATCGGGCGAACTGACGCGCGCCCAGGTCCGCGCGGAACTCGTGCAGCTCGAGCAAGCCGGTTACAAGCCGGAAGTGTCCGACGCCCACTATCCGAATGCGCTGCAAACCGCGCAGGCACGCGTGACGAACAGCGACGCAACGGGCTACGGCGCACAAGCCGCCGCCGGCGTGCGTGCCGGCCGCGTGATCGCGGTCAAGCAAACCGCTCGCGACTCGGTCTATTTCGGTCAGTAAGACCGACGCACGCGGCGCGTATCTCGATACGCGCGCTGTCACGCAACACCCCGCTCCCGTTCATCGGGGCGGGGTGTTTCGTTTTCCGTGCCTCCGACCTTCGGTCTGAACGACGCGCGATCGATGTGCAAGCGCGGCTCGGCCGCCGCCCCGCCCCGTTCACGCAGACGGCCGGCGTTTGCGCATAGAATGGCC
The DNA here is from genome assembly GCF_046534765.1 of Burkholderia sp. SIMBA_062. Lineage (NCBI taxonomy): Bacteria > Pseudomonadati > Pseudomonadota > Betaproteobacteria > Burkholderiales > Burkholderiaceae > Burkholderia > Burkholderia sp. SIMBA_062. Next base: position 11,768 of record NZ_JAWRYD010000055.1, on the reverse strand, counting down.
GCGTGGTCGGCGCCGGCCGAAGCGAACGCGAGCGAAACCTCGAGTCACCGGGCATACGCACTCGCTGGCCGACCCGATGCCGCACTCATCGCATTTTTCGAAAAGGAGCGGTTTCATGTCTCAAACATCCGGTTCCATGATCACGTTTCGCCGCCCCGACGGCCAGGAACTGCAGGGCTACCTCGCGACGCCCGAAAAGACCGAAGGTGCACCCGCGGTCGTCGTCATCCAGGAGTGGTGGGGCCTTAACGACCAGATCCGCGGCGTTGCCGATCGTCTCGCGCGCTGCGGCTACTTCGCGCTCGTACCCGACCTGTATCGCGGCAAGTCGACGGTCGAGGAGGAAGAAGCGCACCACCTGATGACCGGCCTCGATTTCGGCGACGCCGCGTCGCAGGACATCCCGGGCGCAGTGCAATATCTGAAGACGCGCGCGTCGCGCGTGGCGGTCACCGGCTTCTGCATGGGCGGCGCACTCACGCTGCTGTCGCTGCAGTTCGCCGATGTCGATGCCGGCGTCACGTGGTACGGCTTGCCTCCGCTCGACTACCTCGATCCGTCGAAGATCAAGGTGCCGCTGATGGGTCACTGGGGTACCCAGGATGCGTTCTTCGCGATCGATCAGGTCGATGCGCTGGAGAAGAAGCTGATCGATGCGAAGGTCGGCATCGAATTCCACCGCTATCTCGCGCATCACGCGTTCGCGAACGAAACGGCCGTCGGCCCCGGCCGCATCGGCGGCACGCAGTTCGATCCGGTGTGGTCGCAGATCGCGTGGGATCGCACGCTGACGTTCTTCGGGCGCACGCTGTGGGGCCAGCAGCAGTAATACCGCAGCAGGCACCCGCCGCTGCCGTGCAGCGATGCACGCAAAGCGAAACGCCACGGATCTGCAGCCGTGGCGTTGTCGTTTGCGGATACGAATTCGCCACGCGAGCGTGGGCGGCGCCGCCTGGCCGACGTCCATGCGTTTCGGCAGGATGCCCGCCTGATAGAACATGTCCGCGATGTGCTGCTGGTACGCGAGCGTCTCGCGCGTCACGGGTTCGACGCCAAAGCGCGCACGGCGGAACGCGAACGCCACGGCCGGCTCCGGAATGCCCCACGGTTTCGAAAACTCGGCCGCACCCTGCGCGCGATTCGCATCGAGCCATCGCTGGACCGTCGTCAGCTCGGCCACGGCAACACCCAGCACGTCGGCATTGCGCTGCGCATGAGAGCGCGACGCGAAGTAGTAACTACGGTTCTCGACGAGCCCCGTGCCATCCGCGACGATGCTCGCGCCCAACGCCTGCTGGACGACGGCGAGAAGCGAATCCCAGATGATCCACGCGTCGACCGAGCGATTCTCGAACGCGGCGCGCGCATCGAACGGAGAGAACCAGACCGGCTTGACGTCCGCATGGCGCCGTCAAGTTCGGAATGCAAATTATCCGGTACGGACCAACGTCGATTCATGGGCTGCGTCACGTGTGCCGCGTCATTCAAGCGGGCACACGTCGTCCACTTTCGTTCAGGACTCGCAGCAAGCGCGCAGCGCGGCCTCGTCGGCAGCCAGCATTTCGGGCACGCATTCCCGCAGGAAATCGACGAACGTCCGAATCTTCGCGTCGAGGTACTGGCGCGACGCATACAGCGTGTAGACCATCAGCTTCTGCAGCCGGTACTCGGGCAACACGCGCACCAGCGCGCCACTCGCCAGTGCGGGCACCGCGCTCGACATCGGCAATGAACCGATCCCAAGGCCAGCGCGCAGCGCGGCGCCGAGCGCGTCGGCAATGTTCACCTGGAAGTCCGGCAGCGGTAGCTCGAATGTCTCGCGACCGTCGGGGCCGTCGAGATGCCAGCGGTCGCGAGGAAAGATCGGCGTGACGATCTGCAGGCACGAATGCGCTTCGAGATCGCGCACGGTGCGCGGCGTGCCGCGCTCGTTCAGGTAAGTGGGCGACGCGCACAGCACGCTATGAACATCGCCGAGCCGCTGCGACACCAGGCCCGAGTCGGGCAGCTCCGTCGTGCTCAGCTGCAGCGACACGTCGTAACCTTCGTCGATGATGTCGGGCACGTGTTGCGATAGCGTAAGTTCGACCGCCACCGACGGATAGCGCTGCCGGTATCGCACGACCGCGGGCACCACGTAGGCCTGGCCGAAACTTGTGGTCGCATGCACATGCAGGCGCCCCGACGGCTTCGCCTGCGCGTCCGCCGCCTCGGCTTCCGCTTCGTCGATATAGCCGAGGATGCGCTGGCACCGGTCGAGATAGCGTTGCCCGGCATCGGTCAACGCGATGCGGCGCGTGCTCCGGTTGAGCAGACGCGTGCGCAGATGCGTTTCGAGTTGCGCGACCGAACGCGACGCATAGGCGGTGGTGATGTCCAGGCGCTGGGCCGCGCTCGTGAAGCTGCCCTCCTCCGCCACCCGGACGAAAATGCGCATCATCTGTAGCGTGTCCATCGACATGTCCCCGGGATTGAAATCGCTTCGCAGCGGCGCCCGCCCCGGCACGGTCCGGTCTGGCGCGAATTGTGCGGAACAGTACCGCAGCGGTGCAGGCGTGTCCAGTTTGCCGTGTGCCGCTGCGGCGGGCTCTTGTACACGCGATAAGCCCCATCCAAGGACGACCGGTAGCGGATCGATACAGGCCGGACGGCGGCGGCCTGCCGCGCACGCATTGCACGTGCGCGTCGCGCTCAGCCCTGCTCGAAGGGGTTGCTTATCACGATCGTGTCGTCGCGCTCGGCGCCGGTCGTGATCATCGACACGGGCGCGCCCGCGACCATCTCGACGCGCGCGATGAAATCCTGCGCGGCACGCGGCAACGCCGCACGCTCGCGCACGCCCTTCACAGTGCCGTCCCACCCGGCGAACGTTTCGTAGACGGGCATCGCACGCGCTTGCGCATCGAGGCTCGCGGGCAGATGGTCGACGCGTGCGCCATCGAGCTCGTAGCCCACGCACAGCTCGATCGACGCGAAGCCGTCGAGTACGTCGAGCTTGGTGAGCGCAAGCGAATCGATTCCCGAGATCCGGACGGCCTGCCGCAACTGCGCGGCATCGAGCCATCCGCAGCGGCGCGGCCGGCCGGTGTTGACGCCGAACTCCTGCCCGCGCGCGCGCAGCGTTTCGCCCGTGGCGTCGGTCAGTTCGGTGAGGAACGGGCCGCCGCCGACGCGCGTCGCGTACGCCTTGGTCACGCCCAGCACGTGGCCGAGTTTCGACGCGCCGAGCCCGGTGCCGGCCGCCGCGGCCGATGCAACGGTGCCCGACGATGTCACGAACGGATACGTGCCCCAGTCGATGTCGAGCATCACGGCCTGCGAGCCTTCGAACAGGATGCGCTCGCCGCGGTCGCTCGCGTCGTTGAGGTCGGCCCACACGGGACGCACGAACGGCAGGATCTTCGGCGCGATGTCGATCAGCGTTGCCAGCATCGCGTCGCGCGAGCACGGTTCGAGCCCCAGGCCACGAAACCATGCATTGTGGTAATCGACCAGCACGTCGAGCTTGTCGGCAAGCCGGCCCGGTTCCGCCAGATCGGCGACCCGCAACCCGCGGCGCCCGACCTTGTCCTCATAGGCCGGCCCGATCCCGCGCAACGTGGTGCCGATGGGTTCGCGACGCAGACGCTCCTGCGCCTGGTCGATCGCGCGGTGAATCGGCAGGACCAGCGTGGCGTTCTCCGCGATCGACAGATTGTCGGGCGTCACCGACAGCCCCAGCTCGGCCATCCGCCCGATCTCGGCCAGCAGCGCCTCGGGATCGAGCGCCACGCCGTTGCCGATCACCCCGCGCTTGCCGCGCACGATGCCGCTCGGCAGCAGCGCGAGCTTGTACGTCTTGTCGCCGACGACCAGCGTATGGCCCGCGTTGTGGCCGCCGTTGTAGCGTGCGACCAGATCGGCCTGCGCCGCCAGCCAGTCCACGACGCGCCCCTTGCCTTCGTCACCCCATTGGGCGCCCACTACCACCACGTTCGGCATGCTCCATACTCCATGTGAGAAATTCAGACACGTACTGCGACCACATCGGCCGTTTGTGTGCCATATTGGCGGAGCAAAATCGCCCGATCAAACGATTAAATCTGAGCATTCATGTGAGTAAAATTCACGCGAAACGATGAAATGGCCCGACGACTCCCTCCGTTGAATTCGCTGCGCGCGTTCGAAGCCGCGGCCCGGCTCGGCAGTTTCACGCTTGCCGCCGATGAGCTGTGCGTGACCCACGGCGCGATCAGCCGGCATGTCCAGCAGCTGGAGGCATGGCTCGGCCGGCCGCTGTTCGAACGGCACAACCGGCGGGTCGAGCTGACCGATGCCGGTCGCGCGTATCTCGCCGAGGTTGGCGCATCGTTCGACCGGATCGCCCTCGCCACCGCGCAGCATTTCGGCCAGGGGCAGCAACGCGTGCTGCGCGTCAGCGCGCCCGCGACGTTCTCGCTGCGCTGGCTCGTGCCGAAGCTGTCGTCGTTCCAGGTTGCTCATCCGGCCATCGAGGTGCGGCTGTCGACGTCGAACGAGCCGATCGAGAAGTTGCGCGACAAGGTCGACCTAATCGTCCGCGGCGGCCCGCAGGCGATCGACGGATACGTCGCCGAGGAATTCCTGTCCGAAGTCCGGTTGCCCGTATGCGCGCCGAAGCTGCTCGAGGGCCGGCCGTTGCGTACACCGGCAGATCTCGCCGGCTTCACGCTGCTGCATGCGGCAACCTATCCCGGCATGTGGCCCGAATGGCTCGCGGCGGCCGGGCACGCGAATCTGGTGCCGCGGCACTCGCTCACGCTCGAGCATTTCTACCTGACGCTGCAAGGCGCGCTCGACGGCCTCGGCGTCGCGATGGGGCCGATCGCGCTGGTCGCCGACGACATTGCCGAAGGGCGGCTGGTGCAACCGTTTAGCGAACCGGCACTGCCGCCGTGGCGCTATTTCACTTACGTGGCGGCTGCGCGCGCGGAAGACGAAGCGGTGCGGGCATTCAAGGGCTGGCTGAAAACGGCGGGGAACGCGGCGGCGGACGCGCGGCACTGACTATGCCGGCTGCGGGTGGTCAGCAGGTGCGGGTTTCGAGCGCGTTGCGGCGGCCCGGATATGAATATGCTGGGCGTCGCGCTCAGATATCGACTCTGTCGACCAAAATACAGAGGATATCGAAGCAATTGATACGGATGTGCTACCTGCATGGTAGCCACGACGCGCAGCGTGTTTGCACAGCACAAACGAAAAACCCCGGTTCGAGCCGGGGTCTTTGTCGCGAACGGCGCTTACTGGCTGGCGCCAGCGGCTTCGCCCGCCTTCTTCTCGGCCTTCTGCAGGTTCTGCGGATAGTTCGGATCGTTGGCCGCCGGCTTGTAACCAGCGTCTTCGAGTTTCTTCAGTTCGGCGGTGTTCTTCGCGCGTGCAGCCTTGTGTTCGGCTTTGCGTTGTGCCCGTGCTGCCTTGCGCGCCTCACGCTTCGCGGCCTTCGCATCCTGGGCGACCGGTGCGCTGGCGGCGTCAGTCTGCGCGAACACCGGAGCGGCGGAGCCGAAGAGGAAGGCTGCTGCCGTAGCAGCCAGCGTGAGTTTTCTGATCTGGATTCGCATCGCTGAGCTCTCTTTTCTGATTGATCACGGAATGAAAGTGCATTGAGATACCGCCCCTGCCCCCGGTCGGTTTTCATGTTGCGACCAGGGCCTTTGCATCATAACCGCGTTGCAAAAAATGTGGCGTCATCGTGTGCACAATGTTGGGGATACACGTATGGGAGAGGTCGTGTCGCGGGGACCACAACGATGCATCGGGCGCGAAGCTCACGCGACGACCATGACCGCGGCAGCCATGTGACGAACCGGATTATTCCGTCGATACGATGCAGGTGGCCGATGCCGGCGAGGTCCGTTTCCGCATGTCGTGCACTCGTATGAGGCTCGCCGTTTCACCCGTGGAATTGGCCGCTCGCGCAACGTGATCGTCGCTTCATGAACGGGGATCACCTATGGACTTGCGGGTCTGTATGCCTGGCTGTGATTCGTGGTCGCGCGATCGGCGGTTCATCCCATAAACGGGCACGCTTGGTCCGGTGCCGAGTTCGACGCGATCCCCTGCATGTCCACACGATGCAAAGCGAACGATCGGGTAACCGCTCGCTGCATGCATGGTTACCTGTCGGCGCTCTTCGTTACCACTTGTGGGAGATGACGTGTGCGGGCCGAGACGTCGTCGCCGCAGCGGTGAATGCTTCGAGCCACATTCGTTCACGATTGTGCGCAGGCATCGCACGATGCACCTGCAGTGCGAAGGCGAAAGGTTCGTCACCGCCTCGGTGTCGCGACGAGCCTTGAGCCTGTGCGACGACGATGCCGGTACGTCCTGCGCTGCGCGTATCGTCACAGCGTTTCCATTGGGCGGGCGCATCTGGCGCGATGGCGTCGCGCACTCGGTTTGCCAATCCGCGGAACAACTTGTCGGTGAGCTTTTACAGGACTCGACATTTTCCGACGGTGAGGATATTCGGGATTCGAGCGCGGATCCGATGCGGGTGAGCTTCGTCGATGGCGACCGCCTCACGTTCGCGGTTGAGCCGCCCGGCGGGTGCTGTCTCGCCGATCGCGACACAGTACCGATTTCGGTACAGTCCAAAGGTAGAAATCTATGAGGCCAAATGCCCGCAAAGAGGCCGGCTGATTTCGTCAGTGCACAGGCCGGCGATTTGAAAAGCGCCGGCTCGACCCACATGCGATAGCCGAAGACTTATCCACGGAAGCCCAGGCACAGACGACAAAAAATCCACTTGCGAGCTGGTTTCCGCGATTTCTCACTGTCGGGAAGGAAACTGGCGATGTTCTTGTGTGGGCCGCAGGAATCGATCACTACGGGTAATCCTTGGTTCGAGACGGGCCGTGACAGGCATTTTTTGATCCCATACGCGGGTACCTATGTCCCGCAAACGCTGATTTCTTCCCATAAGTTTCTACGTTTGCGTCCTTGTGAGTGGGTACTCACCTCCGTGGAAAGCCTTGTTGAGCCTGGGGAGCCTTGCAGAGTGAAGGCAAATATCAACGGTTGCACAGGTCGAAGACCCGGATTGCTGTGCGTACCGAGCCGGCTGACTCGCTTTGGTAGCGGTTTATGGGGGTTGTGTTTCTGCACAGGCACACGTGTGTTTACATCTTTTGTAAACAACGTTTACTTCTTTAACTACTTTTAGGCGGCTCAGAGCCTTGTCTGGCAAGGGTTTGGCGGGTGTTCGGTACCCATTTATGGGAGCACAGGCGGAAGAGTATGGGGCTTCAGGTCTGTGGATTTGGGGAATCGGGTACCAAGGTGTGGGAAATGAGGGTTGTGGATATGGGGTACGCGTAGCCTGTTATGGGATTTCGGCGCGGAAATGCTTCAGGTAGCCTTCTATGGGGGAATCCTTTGGTAGCCATTTATGGTGCCTTCTTCCTGATCCATCGACGGCTCCCGTCACAGCATTTTATGTGAGGTTGCCGGTTATGGGATGGACTTCAGGTAGCCCGTTATGGGTGCCTGCCCAGACCGAGTGACCTCGTTTTGCTCGGCTCTCGGGATGCGGAGTCCCATAGACAGGATCAGGGGGAGGGAAAGGTTACCTTCTGTGGGGGATTCGCAAGGTAGTCCTCCATGGGGGGTATTTTCGCTCGCTGGACGCGGTTGAAGACAAAACTCAAAACCAGCGGCTCCCGTCAGGTACCCATTCATGGGAAGCATTAAAGGTAGCCTGTTATGGGGGCGCGCGGATCGTGTTGCAGGGCACCACGAATCCGATTTGCAAATCCCGTTCCGGTTGATTGTTTCCCATGAATGGGTACCTTCGGCTGGGCAAGTCTCGTGCCGGATCCTGACGGCGAACTGCACAGGTAGCAGGATTTGGGAGCTATTTTTGGCGGAAAGGTATATGGATATGGGGCTTCGTGCAGATCGAAAAAAAGCCTATTCTCTTTTTATAACAAAAGCTTAGGAGATATAGTGAAAGTGATACTGGAGAAAGAGGCGTTGCTCGCTGGCTTGAAAAGGTATAAAGTCCGCCATCAACACGGTCACCTTCTCCGGACATCACGATGCCGCGTAAGCCCGCAATCAAAGGCTCCGACAAGCAGGTTTCGCTATTTCAGACGCCCGAGCCTCCCGATCTGCTGCGCAAGGCGGTTCAGGCAATTCATATCGCTCCGAAGTCCGGAAAGATCGGTCTCCAGCAGCGCAAGATGTTCAGCTCGCTGATCAAGAACGCCCTTCGTCAGGAAGCGTTCGAGCCCGGCCGGACGAGCTTCTCGATCTCGATCGCGGCGCTCTCGCACGAGAGCGGGTTGAACAGCAACAACACGAAGTACGTGAAGGACACGGTCAACTCGCTGATCAGTACCGTCGTCAACTGGGACTACCTTGCCGCGGACCGCTCGACGGTGTGGAAGGCGTCGGGCCTGCTCGCCGGCGCCGAGCTCGAGCAATCGGTGCTGAAGTACAGCTTCTCCGACCAGATTCGCAGCGAGCTGCTCAATCCGGAGATCTACGCGCTCATCGATATGCGGATCGCGCGCGAGTTTCGGCGCTCGCATTCGCTCGCGCTGTGGGAGAACACGGTTCGCTACGAAGGGATCGGCATCACGGCGAAGATTCCGCTGCCGAAATTCCGCGATCTCATTCTCGGTCAGGACAAGGCATCGCAGTCCTACAAGGAGTACAAGCTCTTCAAGAGCAAGGTCCTGGTGCCATGCATTCAGGAGGTGAACGAAGTTTCGGATCACACGCTCGAGCTGATCGAACACAAGTCAGGTCGCAGCGTGGAGGCCGTGCAGTTCAAGGTGACGCGCAAGCAGAGCGCGGATACGGTCGAGGAAGGTGACGTCAAGAACGAAGCGCTCGTCGACGAGGTCGCCAAGTTCGGCATCCCGCGTTCGGAAGCGCGCCGGTTGATCACGCAGTACGGCGTGCAGCGCATCAAGGCGGCAATCGCCTATACGCTCAATCGGACTACGAAGAAGAACGCGGCGCCCATCGACAACGTGGCCGCGTATTTCCGCAAGGCGCTGACGCACGGCTATACGCTGGCTGACGGGCAGGGGACCGAAACGGCCGCCCCGGCGAAGGAATCCGCGCAGAGCAAGCAGGAACAGATTCGCGACAAATACCTGGCCGCCAAGGTCGACGAAGCCGGTGCGTATTTCCGCGAACTGGAGATCGACGACCAGACCAAGCTGATCGAGCGCTACAACGAGACGGTAGCCGGTTCGAAGGACCTCACGCTATCGCCGAAGAAGAAGGCGAGCAAGCTGGCGCAAACCAGTTTCTTCCGCTGGCTGGCGCTCGATACCTGGGGCGAACCGACCTCCGACGACTTGCTGGAATTCCTGCTGAAAAGCAGCCTCGCGACCAACTGATTGTTCGAGGCCTCGCGTCTGGCATGCGTCGTGCGCCGGACTTCGTCCGGCTGCGCGGAGCCGTGCAGGTTCGAGGCCCTTGCCTGCGGTGCTTACTTTTGCGCCGCTACCGCCAGTTCGGCGACATATGCGTCGATCACGGTCTTGAGCCGGTCGGCGAGCGATTCCTGGTGGGACGCATCGACGCCCTTCAGTTGCAGATCCAGGCGCCCGTCCGGATAGGTCTTCAGTTGACCGATCGCGCGTGATTCGAGCGCGAAATCGTGACGAACGCTGTAGCGCGTGCGCCCCGTCTTCTTGTTGCCGTCGCTCTGCGCGCGCAGGAAATTCTCGAGGTCGCGTACCGACTTTTTCCGGTCGATCACCGCCGTAAGCAGCCGATCGGCGGCCGGTTCGCCCAGGCGCTCGAAGATCAGCTTGAGGAAGTACGCCGCCTGCAGGCCGACCACGTCGTTCGCGCTGGCCATCCGTTCGAGCAGCGTATTCGGTAGCGCGTTCAGCGACAGCGTCTTGCTGATCGATGCCTTGTCCTTGCCGATCTTCTCCGCGAGCGTGTTCTGGTCGGGGAAGACCTTTTCATCGAGAAGACGCTTCCATGCGACCGCGTCGTCGAAAATCGTCTGGCGTTCGTGGTCGTGGTTGGCGCGATACGCGATCGTATAGAGCTGCTCGGGCGTGTGGTCCGTACGGAACGTCGCGTTGATCGTCTCGTCGCCATTGATGCTGGTCGCACGCAAGCGGCGTTGCCCGTCGATCACGACGAGCTTGCCGGGAAATTCCGGGAGCCGCGTGACCTTGATCGGCTCGATCTGCCCTTCCCGCTTCAGCGTCAGCGCGAGCTCGTGCAGGCTCGACTCCGAATAGAACACGCGCGGGTTGAACGGGTTCGGGATGCAGTCCTTGACCGCGACCTTCTGTGGCGCGCCGAGATCGTGCGCGTCGGCGGATGTGGCGGCAGTCGGGGCCGCGGGGGGCGCGGCTTCGACTGCAGGATTGGACGCCGGTGTCGGTTCGGGCAGGCGCGTTTCCAGCGCCGCATTTTCCTGCGCGAGCCCGCGCAGCAGGCCGGCAGCGAGATGCAGGTTGCCGGTCGGCTTCTTGTCTTTCGATGTTTCCTTAGCCATGAGCGGCTCCCGTAGCGCGCGTCGACGCGATGTATTGGGCCATTTCGGTGACCAGTCTCTCGATTTCCGCGCGGGCTTCCTTCAGCCCCTTCAGGTATCGATTGTGGTGATGGATCGTGGTGCCGAGGGCGAACGTCTGCCGGTAAACCTCGCGCTGCGCGATCTGGCTGTCCAGCAGATGCTCCCCTATTTCTTCTGCCCTTAGAATTTTTAAAATTTCTTCACGCATTTTAGTTTTTCCATTGACGCTATTCAGCATCAGCGCGGAAGACAAATTCGGGTTACGAACGGCACGCATCGATTCGATCATGCGAATCATCGCGACGGTGCTATACAGGTCGGCCGGCGACGGGGACAGCGGCACGAGGCAGAAGTCCGCCACTTCGAGCACGGATGCAATGCGTGGATCTTCGAGGTTGCCCGGGCAGTCGACGACGATTACATCGAAATTCGCATCCTGCTTCTTGATCTCGCCCCCGATACCGCGCCCGGCGGGGGCCAGCGACAGTACTGTCATCGGGAGCGTATTTTCGCCGCTCGTCACCCATCTGACCGACGTGCCTTGAGGGTCGGCATCTATCAAGGCGACCTGGTTGCCGCCGGCCTCGAAGGCTGCCGCGATATTAACGGAGATGGTCGTCTTTCCAGTACCACCTTTTTGATTGCTGACGGCGATCTTGAAAGCCATTAAATTCCTCCAAGGAGTTTTGCGCAATATATGCAGTTATTGTTGAAAAGTCCAGAAAAGTGTTTGAGGAAAAGATGAATTTTCTGATCGATGTAGTTGTTACGTGACAAGCCGGCCAAGTGGCTAGAAAATTATTTGGACTTGAAATCTGATGAAAAAATAAAAATTGATGAAAACTTCGCTCGAGAGGGGATGCGCTAAGAGGCGCTAATGAAGTGTTGGGGACTCTAGCGTCGAGAGCGGCAAGAAATCGAAATGGTGATTCGGCGCACGGGTTCGTTCTTGTTCTGGAAGTTTTGATGCGGTTTTGTCAACGACTGGCGAGCCTCAACGGCGCCGGAATCTGCAGTTGTCACGTGACAAGTCGATTCCGGCTGACTAGGGTATTCGAATATGGGTCAACGGGCGGCACGCGGATCGAAGTGCCGTGACGACCCAGTAAATTCTCTTTCCTCATTGATGCAATCGGCGCTTGGATATGGCCGCTAGTCCTAGCACCGGTGCTGGTGCTGGTGCTGGTGCTGGTGCTGGTGCTGGTGCTGGTGCTGGTGCTGGTGCTGGTGCTGGTGCTGGTGCTGGTGC
>NZ_JAWRYD010000175.1:0-315 GCF_046534765.1 Burkholderia sp. SIMBA_062 | reverse complement strand
CTTCCATTTTTCCCGCCCGGGAGCCCCCGCGATGCTGCGTATCAGCCAAGAAGCCCTGACCTTCGACGATATCCTCCTTGTACCTGGCTATTCCGAGGTACTGCCCAATGAAGTCAGTCTCAAGACCCGTTTGACTCGTGGCATCGAGCTGAACATTCCGCTGGTTTCCGCTGCCATGGATACCGTGACCGAAGCGCGTCTGGCCATTGCCATGGCTCAGGAAGGCGGCATCGGCATCATCCACAAGAACATGACCATCGAACAGCAGGCCGGCGAAGTCCGCAAGGTCAAGAAGTTCGAGGCTGGCGTGGTCAA
>NZ_JAWRYD010000174.1:0-315 GCF_046534765.1 Burkholderia sp. SIMBA_062 | reverse complement strand
GCATCGAAGCCTGGCTGCGCCTTGGCCAGGCGGTCGGCCTCGACCCGGACCAGCTGCGCTCCCAGGAGCTGGTACTGCCCGGCGTACGCTTTGCCGTGGATGCCTACGTCAACTTCGCCCGCCGCGCCAGCTGGCAAGAAGCCGCCAGCAGTTCGCTGACCGAACTGTTCGCCCCGCAGATCCACCAGTCGCGCCTCGACAGTTGGCCGCAGCATTACCCGTGGATTGATCCAGCCGGCTACGAATATTTCCGCACGCGCCTGGGCCAGGCCCGTCGCGACGTGGAGCACGGGCTGGCGATCACCCTGCAGCACT
>NZ_JAWRYD010000054.1:0-34509 GCF_046534765.1 Burkholderia sp. SIMBA_062 | reverse complement strand
TATGGCGACGGTCTCGCGTTGTTGTCGTTTCTGCAGCGCCGCTATCCCGCGCTTCATCTCGTGACGATCACGATGATTGACAATCCGAGCGTGCTGCGTGCGATTCAGCGGCAGGGCGTCGGGTGCATCCTGAGCAAGTCCGACGCGATTTCGCATCTGGTGGGCGCGGTTCACGCGGCTTATGTCGGTGCGAATTATCTGTCGCCGTTCGTCAAGCAATTGCTGGAGGGCACCGAGACGTCGCCGGGCACGCGCACGCTGACGGCCCGCGAAATCGAGGTCGCGCGACTTTACGGCGCCGGCCTGACGGTTGGCGAGATCGCCGTTCAGCTTCACCGGGGCAAGCAGACGATCAGCTCGCAGAAGTTGAGCGCGATGAAGAAGCTCGGCATCGTCCGCGACGCGGACCTGATCCGCTATGCGAGCGAGGGCCAACTGCCCGAAATGTCCGGGACCGATGCGTAGCGCGCAACCGGCGGGCGGTACCGCATGACCCGGACGGCACAGGCTGCTGCACCGGCGCCGAGGCGACTTCGACGACACTTATGCCCACTAAACTGAAAGCGCTGATTGCGCACGCTACCGCCGCAGGCCGCAAGCCGTTCGAGCCCGGGCGCGTGCGGCGCCAGCAGCAATGGCTGCTGTACGGAAGCGGTGCCGCGATCACGGTGTTCGTGCTCGTCTGCGCGGCGCTTGTCGTGCGACTCGACCTGCAGGAATCGCTTACGCAGTACCGTTCGGAGTTTCTGGTGCGCAAGGCCGACCTGCTCACGGAGATGGAGGTGGTCAGGGCGCTTCAGAACCGCTATGTCGAGAACATCGAGCTGGTCGCCAAGCAGGGCACGGCCGTATCGCCCGATACGCTCGGGCGCTACGCCGACGATCGCGGCAGGCTGGTCGTCGTTGGCCAGGCGGGGCGGGTGGCGTTTGCCGCGTTCGCGGTCGCTTCGTCATCGCAATCGGCGAAGGCCTATGCTCCGTGGCTTGGCAGGCTGCTCGCGCAGAGCGAGGTCACGGGCACCATGCCGGCGCAACAGCCCGGCGATCCGGGAATGGGCGGATATCTCATCGATCCGGACGGCAATTTCGTCATTGTGGCCGGGTATCCGTTGGTCAAGCAGGTGCTGGCGCTGCCTCCCGGCTTCGACATCAAGGCATTGGTTCGGAAGTTGCAGCCGCCGCCCGAGTTCATATCGGCGGCGGCCGAATCGGATTACCGGAAGATCCTGCTGGACCGGCGAGAAGACCCGCTCGTCGGGCGTTCCGTGCTGCGGTTCGTGCAGGCGGTACGCGACGCGCAGGGCAAGCCGATCGCATGGTTTGCCCTTGTCACCCGACCTGCGATCGACGATTTTCTGCGTTCTTCGTCCGTCGGCAAGGATTACGCCCTGGTCGCCCCGGGCGCGCAGGTCTTGACGGGGCGCGAAGCAGATCCGGCGCTGACTGCCCGCGCACTCGACTTTGCACAAGGGGCAGGTGATGAAAGGGCGGCGGTCCATCGCGTCGGCATGAATCTCGTCATCGGCGACCAGATGGCGGGGTTCCGCGCAGCGTTGATCGCGACCTTCTCGTGGCGCAGCCTGTTCGACGACGTGGCTGCCCGCCTCGGAATCGCGATCGGTCTCGCGGTGCTGGCAATCGGCACGGTGTGGTTCGCGATCGTCATGTTCGACCGACGCGCGCTGCGCCCGGTGAACCGCCGGACAATCCGGCTGATCGAAAGCGAGGCGCTGAACCGCACGCTGATCCGCACGGCGCCGGCCGGGCTCATGCTGCTGTCGCTCGCCAACGGCGACACCATGGTGCGCAACGAGGCCGCGCAGGCATTTGACGCCACCGGAACCGAGCCGTCGCTCGGCAAGCGCATCTGGCAGGCCTATCACGGCAGGATTGTGGGTGGGCGGACGCCGCGTGTCGTCACGCACGAATTGCCAGTCAGTCTCGCCGGCGACGGGACGGCCTATCTTGCCGCGCACATCGTCCGTACGCGCTATCGCGGCGTCGATGTGTTGCTCTGTACGCTGACCGACATCACCGCGCACAAGCAGATGGAGGGCATGCTGCGCGAGGCCCGGGAGGCGGCGGAAGATGCGAACAAGGCGAAGTCGACATTCCTCGCGACGATGAGCCACGAGATCCGCACGCCGCTGAACGCGATCGTCGGCAATCTGGAATTGATGGAGCGCGCGCCGTTGCCGGCCGAGGAGCGGCGACGCCTGCAGACGGTGATGTCGTCGTCGGACGCGTTGCTGCGCGTGATCAACGACGTGCTCGATCTGTCGAAGGTCGAATCGAACCAGATGGTGCTGGAGGCCGTGCCGTTCGATTTGCGTGCGGTTCTGCGCGACGTCGCGGCGATTTTCCGTCCGCTTGCCGCAGCCCGGCACCTTGCGCTCGAATGCAGGATCGACGCGCAACTGGCCGACGGTTATGTCGGCGACCCCACGCGCCTGCGTCAGATCGTGTCGAATCTCGTCAGCAACGCAATCAAGTTCACCGAGCGCGGCAGCGTGACGATCGAGGCGCGACCGACGGGCGCCGTCGGTCAAGCGCATGGCGTCGAAGTGGTGGTACGCGATACCGGTATCGGCATCGCGCCGGAGAGTCTGCCGACGTTGTTCGACGTGTATGTCCAGACCGATGCGTCGATCTACCGGCGCTTCGGCGGCACGGGGCTCGGACTGCCGTTGTGCCGGCGCCTCGCGCGGCTGATGCATGGCGACCTGGCGGTCGAGACGCGGCCGGGCCAGGGCGCGACGTTCATCGTGTCGCTGCCATTGCGCGACGCCCCGTCTGGATGGCGCGTCGAATTCGACGAGACCGATTCCGCCGCGTCGTCGTTGCCGGCATACGCGGACGACGAGACTCCGCTGCGCGTGCTCGTTGCCGAGGATCATCCGGCGAGCCGCGCGCTGCTGCGCGATCAGCTCGACGCGCTGCATTGCGACGCCATGCTTGTCGCGAACGGCGTCGAGGCGATGCGCGCGTTCTTCGCGCATCCGTTCGACGTGGTACTGACCGATCTCGGCATGCCGGAACTCGACGGCTTCGCGCTCGCGAACTTCCTGCGCGAGCAGGGGGCGAAGGTGCCGGTGATCGCGATGACCGCGCACGCGACCGAGGAGGATCGGCGGCGCTGCGCGCAGACCGGCGTCGCGGAGGTCGTGCTCAAGCCGCTGTCGATCGATGCGCTCGGCGCGGTGTTGCGGCGCCACGGAGGGCGCGGCGCGGCGGCGTCGCATCCGGCCGATCGTGCCGCCCGGCCGGTGCCGCCCATGACGGACGAGATACGCGAAAAATTGCGTGCGTCGACGCTGCACTCGCTGGCGACGATCGATGCCGCGTTGCTGCGCGGGGACGTCGCGTGCCTCAGCGGCGAACTGCATTCGATGCGAGGTGGTTTCGCGCTGGCCGGCGATGCGGACTCGAGCGAAGCATGCGCGAAAGGCGAGCGCGTGCTGGCCGCGGGCGGTCTCGATGCGCTGAAGCCGGAATGGCCCGGGATACGCGTGGCGATGGAGGCCGCGCTGTCGAGATTGGCCGGCATCTGAACCGAATGGCGCCGCGCTTGCCGACGCGGCGGCGGGAAATGTCGGCGACGACGGCCATCGGCGACGCCGGCCCGGCCCGGCCTGGTCGGCTCGGCGAGCATGGCCTTCGATCCATGCGCGGCACGCGTCGCCCGCTGCCCAGCCGACCGTCAGGATGCGGACACGTGCGGCCCGGCCGGTGTTGCGTCATGGCGCAAGCGAGCGTGCGCGCCGGCCCGACGTCCCCTTCACGTCACCCGTTGCGGAAGATCTCCGCGTAGGCGCTCAACGCCGGCACCCCGCCGAGATGCGCATACAGCACCTTCGACCCCGGCTCGAATTCCCCGCGACGCACCTTGTCGATCATCCCGTGCATCGATTTCCCTTCGTAGACGGGATCGGTCAGCATTCCCTCGAGCCGTGCACACAAGCGAATCGCCTCCAGCGTGCCATCGTTCGGCAATCCGTATTCCGGCCCGGCATAGCGGGTGTCGAGCACGACGTCCTTCTCGTCGATATCGCGCCCCAGCGCGACCCGTTCGGCGGTGTGCCGCGCGATGCGCGTGATCTGCTCGTGCGTGCGCTCGGGCGTCGCCGATGCGTCGATGCCGATCACCCGATCCGCGCGCCCGTCGGCCGCGAAGCCGACGACCATCCCCGCCTGCGTGCTGCCCGTCACCGAGCAGACCACGACGTAGTCGAAACTGAACCCGAGCTGTGCTTCCTGCTCGCGCACTTCTTCCGCGAAGCCGACGAACCCGAGGCCGCCGAGCGGATGCTCGGAGCACCCGGCCGGAATCGGATACGGCTTGCCGCCCGCCTGCCGCACGCTCTCCATCGCTTCCTCCCAACTGCGGCGAATGCCGATGTCGAAGCCGTCGGTAACGAGCCGCACGTCGGCGCCCATCATGCGCGACAGCTGGATGTTGCCGACGCGGTCGTACACGGGGTCTTCGTAGTTCACCCAGTGTTCCTGCACGAGCACGCACTTCATCCCGAGATGCGCGGCGACGGCCGCGACCTGGCGGGTCTGGTTCGACTGCACGCCGCCGATCGACACGAGCGTGTCGGCGCCTTGCGCGAGCGCGTCGGGGACGAGGTATTCGAGCTTGCGCGTCTTGTTGCCGCCGAACGCGAGGCCGCTGTTGCAGTCCTCGCGCTTCGCATACAGCTCGACCTTGCCGCCGAGATGCGCGCTCAGGCGCTTGAGCGGCTGGATCGGCGTCGGGCCGAACGTGAGCGGATAACGGGGAAAGCGTTGCAGGTTCATCGACAAGCTCCGGATAGCGGTGGGCGGAAGATCGGACGGGTCGGGCGCGGCCGGCGCGCCATGTCCTGATGGAAAAATGATAGGCAGGACCGCGAGAAATGAGCTTGCAAAATAAATCGCGTACGCCTACGTTATCGAGCGAAAGCAGCGGAAACGAATAATTTTGATTCGTGAAACAGACAGGAGGCGCAATGAAATTAGATCGACGCAGCACATCGCCGGCCGATGCCGCGCCGGCGCTCGATCGCATCGATCGCGCGATCCTCAGGCAGTTGCAGCAGGACGCGTCGATCTCGAATGTGAGCCTCGCCGCGAAGGTGAAGCTGAGCGCACCGGCGTGCCTGCGGCGTGTCGAGCGGCTGAAGGAAATGGGGCTGATCCGCGGCATCGTCGCGCTGCTCGATCCGAAGCCGCTCGGTGCCGGGATGCTGGTCGTGATCGGCTTCGTGCTCGATCGTTCGACGCCGGAGGCGTTCGCCGCATTCGAGAAGGCCGCGCAGAAAGTGTCGGGGTGCGTCGAGTGCCACGTGGTGACCGGCGAATTCGACTATTTCATGCTGGTGCGCACGCGCGATAACGAGAGCTTCAACCGGTTGCACGCCGAACAGCTGCTGTATCTGCCAGGAGTGCGGCAGGTGCGGTCGTTCATGGTGCTCAAGGAGATCCTGTCGACGCATGCGCTGCCGTTGTAGCCCCTGCGGCGGGACTCGCGCTCGCCGTACCGACGCGCCGGCGTCCGGCCGAGGCCGGACGCGAATCGACCGGCGTGCGCGGTTGGCGACGACACGATGACGCCTGCCCGACATCGCCAGAAACGGGCGAACGGCAGCGCTTCCGGGCACGATTGCGTCATCACGACGTTGCTCGGCACGATCGCGTATGCTCGTTCCGTCAGCGGCGATGGCGGCTGCCGTTGCCGGATCAATCGTGTAACGACCGAACGACAGCGAGGGCATGATGGCAAGACAGACGATGGCGGAATACCTGGCGAAGACGCTGGCGGCAGCGGGCGTCGAGCGCATCTGGGGGGTGACGGGCGACAGCCTGAACGGGCTTTCGTTCAGCCTGAGCCGGATGGGCTCGATCCGCTGGATGCATACGCGCCACGAGGAAAGCGCCGCGTTCGCGGCCGGCGCGGATGCGGCATCGACCGGCCGGCTCGCGGTGTGCGCGGGCAGCTGCGGCCCCGGCAACCTGCACCTGATCAACGGCTTGTACGACTGCCACCGCAATCACCAGCCGGTGCTCGCGATTGCCGCGCACATCCCGTCGACCGAGATCGGTCTCGGCTACTTCCAGGAAACCCATCCGCAGGAACTGTTCCGCGAGTGCAGCCATTTCGCGGAACTCGTGACCAATGCGTCGCAGTTCCCGCGCGTGCTCGCCCGCGCGATGCGCACGGCGATCGAGGAACGCGGCGTCGCGGTGATCGTGCTGCCGGGCGACATCGCGCTCGGCGACGGCCCGGAAGAAGCGCCGGCGTGGAGCGAATCAGCGCCGCCGTCGATCTTGCCGGCCGACGCCGATCTCGACCGGCTCGCGGCGCTGCTCAATGCATCGGACGCGGTCACGCTGCTGTGCGGCAGCGGCACGCAGGGCGCGCACGACGAAGTGGTCGCGCTGGCCGACACCCTCGGCGCGCCGGTCGTGCATGCGCTGCGCGGCAAGCAGTTCGTCGAATGGGACAACCCGTTCGACGTCGGGATGACGGGACTGATCGGCTTCAGCTCGGGCTATCACGCGATGGAATCGTGCGACACGCTATTGATGCTCGGCACGGATTTCCCGTACCGCCCGTTCTATCCGACCCACGCGAAGGTCGTGCAGATCGACTGGAAGGGCTCGCAGCTCGGCCATCGCGCGCCGCTCGCGCTCGGGCTCGTCGGCACCGTGAAGGAAACGATCGCGGCGCTGCTGCCGCGCCTCACGCGCAAGACGCAGCGGCGCTTCCTCGAGAACGCGCTGAAGCACTACGCGGCCGCGCGCAAGGGGCTCGACGATCTCGCGGTGGCGGAGCCGCCGGGCCGCGCGATCCATCCGCAATACCTGACGAAGATCGTCGACGAAGTCGCGGCCGACGACGCGATCTTCACAGCCGACGTCGGCACGCCGACGCTGTGGGCCGCGCGCTACCTGACGATGAACGGCAAGCGCCAGCTGCACGGCTCGTTCAATCACGGCTCGATGGCCAACGCGATGCCGCAGGCGCTCGGCGCGCAGGGCGCGCATCCGGGGCGGCAGGTCGTGTCGCTGTCGGGCGACGGCGGGCTGTCGATGCTGCTCGGCGATCTGCTGAGCGCGCGGCAACTCAACCTGCCGATCAAGATCGTCGTCTACAACAACAGCCTGCTCGGCTTCGTGTCGATGGAGCTGAAGGCGGCCGGCTATCTCGACACGAACGTCGACCTGAGCCCGACCGACTTCGCGGCGATCGCGAAGGGCGCGGGGATCTTCAGCGTGCGCGTCGAGCATTCGGAGAACGTCGAGCACGCGCTGCGCACCGCGTTCGCGCACGACGGGCCGGCGGTCGTCGACGTCGTCACGTCGAAGTACGAACTCGCGATGCCGCCGAAGATCGAGATCGCGCATGCGAAGGGGTTCAGCCTGTTCATGCTGCGTGCGATCCTGAGCGGGCGCGGCGACGAGATCGTCGAGCTGGCGCGGACCAACCTGCGGTGAGGCGGCGGGGGGCGGCGCGCATTCGTCAGTCGGTCAACGTGTCGCCCCGCCCGGCAGCCCTCCATTCGCGCACGGCCTGCACGAACAATCGCAGTGCGGCCGGCGTATCCTGATCTGACCCGATGGCCGGTTGCGGGCGAGCGCGGCTTCGTTCAGCGCGTTCCCCCGAGATCGCGACGGCGGGCCGCACGCGCGGCGGCACGTCGGCGAGCGCTACCCTGCGCGCAGCTTCGGCAGCGCGTCGACCGCTGAGCGGGCATTGGGCGGCGACATGCCCGCATCGATGACGCAATCAGGCACAATCTTCACGTCGCCTTAAGTTTGCGGTTCCTAGAATCGATTGATCGCCGCTTCGCCGCGGCGGATCGATTTGTCGAGGAGGATGCACGTGAAAATGCCCGGTGTCGTCGTACCCCTGTTCCCAACACGCATCGGCACGTCGAAGCTGAGCGCGCGACCGCGCAAGGTGGGCCGATGATCTGGCCGAACGCGTTGCGCGTCTCGGCATTGTTCGTGCGCGAGTGGGTTGGCCGCCCGGCCGCGGTGGGCGCGTTGTGCCCGAGTTCGCGGCATCTGGCGCGAGAAATGGCCGATGTGGTGCCGGATGGCGACGGGCTCGTCGTCGAGCTCGGCGGCGGCACCGGCGCGATCACCGCCGCGCTGCTCGAGCGCGGCGTCGCGCCGCGGCGCCTCGTCGTGGTGGAGCGGTCGCCGGCGTTCGTTCAGCACCTGCGGCGGCGCTTCCCCGGTATCTCGATCGTGTCGGGCGACGCTCGGCAGCTCGAGCGGCTGCTGCCGAGCGACGCGCGGGTCGACGCGATCGTGTCGTGCCTGCCGCTGCGCACGCTGCCGCGCCAGGATGTGACGGCGATCGTCAATCAGTGCCAGCGCGTGCTGGCGGTCGATGGGGTGATGATTCAGTTCACCTACGACCTGCGATCGCCCGACCGTCATCCGCTGGGCGATCCGGCATTTGTTGCCGACGCCAGCCGGATCGTATGGGCAAATATTCCGCCCGCGCGCATCGTGATGATGCGCCGCGCCGCCATCGGCGAGGTGGCGTGATGCCGGTACACCGCGCTTCCTTTCATCGACCCTGCAGGCGCTGCTCATGTCGCAGCGTCCGGGATGCGTGCCGCAGGTCGCGACGCGGCCTGCCGGATGAAGCGGTCGAGCGGCGTCGCATAGCCGCGCGCGATGACCGCGCTCAAGCCGGCGGACAACATCAGATAGGCGATGAGCAACACGAGCTTGTCGTCGCCGTGCATGGCGGACGGCGGCCACACCGTGCGCAGCGCGCCGAGCGCGATCAGGTGGAACAGGTACAGCTCGTAGCTGAGCCGGCCGCCCCAGCGTAGCGGCGCGAGCACGCGCGCCTGCGCGCGCTCCCCGCGGGCATGCGCGCCGATCAGCAGCACGGCGGTGCCGAGCGCCATCGCGGACACGCCGATCACGTGGCTTTGCGCAATCGGCCATGCGAGATAGAGCACGGTCATGGCGATCGCGGTCAGCCATTGCACCGGCGTGGCCGCGAGCTGTTGCCAGCCCGCGCGCCCGGCCAGCAACGCCGTGCAGCAGCCGATCGCGATGCCGTCGAAGCACGCGAAATACGCATACAGAAACCCGGCTTCGTCGTCCGCATGCGTGTAGCGGTACACGGGCCCGATCGCGGCGATCGCCAGCCAGAACGCGAACAGGCGTGCGTCGCGGCGCAGCGCGATGCACAGCAGCGGAAACGACAGGTAGAACAGCTCCTCCACCGACAGCGACCACAGCACGCCGAGCGCATAGTTGACCCACCCGTACGCGCCGATCAGCACGTTCATCCAGAACGTCAGCGACGCGAGATTCACGAGCCAGAACGATACGGCGACACCTTGCGGCGTGTGGTTCGCGAAGATCGGCACGCCGGCTGCCGCCAGCGCGTTGACGAACGCGAGCAGCAGGAGCACGCACGGGACGATGCGCGCGATCCGCGATACGTAGAACGCGCGCACGTCCACCGCGCCGAGGCTCCCCCAGCGGCGGCGCGCATTCGACGTAATCAGGTAGCCGGAGATCACGAAGAACATCGTCACGCCGTAGTTGCCGTTGCGGACCACCGCATGCACGGCATCCCACCCGAACACGCGCGCGATCGATGTGTCGCGCAGCGAATAGGGAATGTTGAAGTGATGCAGCAGGACGAGCAGGATCGACACGCCGCGCAGCATGTCGATCCGCGTATTGCGCGGGCCGGCGCTCATTGCGGCTGAAGCGGGTGTGCGAGCGCCTGCGCCGCGGGGAACGCGTCGCGTGAACCAGGGCCGGCGTCGGGCCGTGCGTCGAGCAGCGTGAGGTGCCGGTGTTTCAAGCGGAACTCCATCGGATCGGGGCGGGGCTGAATTCGCCGGATGCAAACGACGTCCGGCATCGCGGACGCCGGACGTCGAGGGTGCACACAGTGTATCGGCGGAGCATGGGCGGTGGTCCTGTCAGCGTTGACGGGCACCGGCGGCGCCACCCCGCCGCCACGTGCCGATCTGCCCGCATGCCGTTTTTTGCACCGCAACCCCGTTTTTTTGCACGGCGTTGATGCGGTGCCTTCTAAACTCGGTTCGTCAGGCTGGGAACGCCGATTGCTTGCAGGTAGATTCGTCGCCGTTTTATCGGCCGCCGCGCTGTCCGGCGGCCGGCCGCGGCGGACGTTTGCGCGCCGCGTCGTACGCGGCGCTGCCTTCGCCAAGGAGGATCCATGTACCTCACGGAAGAAGTACACACCGCACGCCCCGCCAGCCGTCGCGTGCGCGTGGTGACGCTGCCGTCGGGCAGACAGCTCGCCCGGCAGCTGCTGGTGACGGTTCGCGCGGCCGACGTATTGCTGCGCCAGGCGATCCGCTTGCCGGATCGCCATCAATGGTCGGTCGACATCGAACGCGTCGACGCGGCCGGCGGCCCGCTGGCCGCGTGGGATTCGCACGTGACGTTTCGCATCGCGAAGGTATTCGAGCCGGGCGTCGACGCGAACACGCGTGCCGGCGATCCCGATCAGGTTGCAGTCGAGATCCGGCTGCTTCTGCCCGAGCAGGCGTATATGGGCGAGCAGCACGTCGGCATCTTCGGTCGACGGCACGGCAACCGGTTCGGCGCGACGCTGTCGGTAACGGCCGGGTCGCAGTGGGGCGGCCGACGCAACGAATGCGTTCCGCCCGCCGGGCGGCACGTGCACGGCGACACGCTAGAAGCGCTCGTCGACATGGTGGCAGGCATCGTCAACGCCGCGTTGCTCGCGGCTGGCCATCCGCGGCCCGGCGATTCGTGACGGCGCAGGCGGCGCCCGCCCGCCTGCGCCGTCACGAATCGCCGGCCTGGCCGGTTTGCCGCTGCAGATCTTCCATCAACTGATCCGCGAGAAAGTCGCATGGCGGGCGCTTCGATTTCGTGCTGCGCGCGAGGATCAGCTCGAGCGGCGGCAGATCGGGCAGCCCGTGCGAGCGGCCGAGCATCGACAACTGCGCGGGAATCGCGCAGCGCGCGAGCGGCGCGACCGCGAGGCCGGCCTCCACCATGCTGAGCAACCCGAGCAGGCTCGGGCTTTCATAGGAAGTCCGGAACGGCAGCTTCGCGCGTTCGAGGCTGCGGATCGCGTTCTCGCGCGCGACGCTGCCCGGCATGAACACCGCGATCGGCAGCGGCCGTTCTTCCCAGACGCGCGGCCCGTTCGTCATCGCGGCCCACGCCATCGGCTCGTGGCGAATGAAGTCGCCGGACAGCCCCTTGATGCGCGTGCCGCATACGAGATCGACGGTGCCGTCCTTCAGGAGCGGCGCAAGCGCGCTGCTCGGCAGCCCGATCACCTGGATCTCGACCTTCGGATAAGTCGCCGAGAACTTCTTCAGCACCGACGGCAGCAGCGACGACGCATAGTCGTCCGGCACGCCGATGACCACCTTACCGGTCACTTCCGGCCGCACTACCGCCGCCCACGCCTCGTCGCGCAGCGCCAGCATTCGTCTGGCGAATCCGAGCAAGACCTCGCCTTCGCGCGTCAGCACGATGCTGCGTGGCTTGCGCACGAACAGCGGCCGGCCGATCGCGTCCTCGAGGCTCTTGATCTGCATGCTCACGGCCGACTGCGAGCGGTTCACCGCTTCGGCGGCGCGGGTCATGTTGCCGGTTTCCGCGACGGCGACGACGGTGGTCAGTACGTCGTGATCGAGCATCTTCATCGGTATCAGGAAAACTGAACGTAACGATCAGCATTATGCGTTTTTATTGTCGCTGTGTGTCTGCCATAGTGGAATCGAGCCCGCCGTATCGTTCGCGCCGTACCGTTCGAGGGGGTGCGGCAATCACGCCGGCGTGCCGGCATGCAGCGTTGAACAGGGAAGAGTGGTGTACCGATGATGGATCATCCGCTGCGCGCCGCACTGGCCGCTGAATTGCATGCCCGGCCGTTCCTGCGGATCGCCGAGGCGGTGTCGCTCACGCATTACGCGATCTACACGGACGGCCAGCCCGACATCCACGAAACGCTGCTGCACGCGCTGTGCCGCGACACCGGCATCGCCGTGCCGCAAGACGGCGCGACCCACTACGCGGTGCAGTCGCCGTGCGGCTGGCATCTGAAGTGGGAGCGCCACACCGAATTCTCGACCTTCACGTTCGTCGCGCCGCGTCGCGACACCGGCTATTTCGACGATCTCGCGATCGACGGGATCCCGGCCGCGTGGTTCGCGCGGCTCGCGGGCATCCGCTTCGTCGCGGTGCGCATGGAGTTGCTGTCGGGCGATGCCGCGCGCCTCGTGTGCGGCGACCTGCGCCGCTGGATCGACGGGCCCGCGCTCGTCGGCAGCAACGTGCTCGGCGGCGGCAAGGTGTTCTGCGACTGGCACGTGCGCGACGACGGCTTCATGCGCTTTCTCGTCGTCGACGAGGATTTCCGCGAGGAACAGGGCGGGCGGCTGCTGCAGCGTTTGTATGAAATCGAGACGTACCGGATGATGGCGCTGCTCGCGTTGCCGGTCGCGCGGCGGATGAGCCGCGAACTCGACGAGATTCACGCGGCGCTGCATGCGCTGATGCAGCGGATGGACGCGAGCGGGGCCGACGCCGACGACGCGGCCCTGCTCGTGAAGCTGACGCATCTCGCGGTGCGGGTCGAAGCGCTGTCGGGGTCCGGCGGCCGCTTCAGTGCGTCGCGCGCATACGAAAAGCTCGTGCTGGCGCGCATCCACGAATTGCGCGAGGAGCGCATCGAAGGGATGCCGACGATCGCGGAATTCATGGAGCGGCGCTTCGCGCCGGCGATGGAAACCTGCCGCAGCGTGTGGGCGCGCCATGAGCAGATCGCCGCGCGGATCGCGCGAGCGGTCGACCTGCTGCGCACGCGCGTGAATCTCGCGCAGGAAAAGGACGTGACGCGCCTGCTGGCCGGCATGGAGCGCACCGCGCGCAATCAGCTGCATCTGCAGCACGCTGTCGAAGGGCTGTCGGTGGCAGCCATTTCGTACTACGTGCTGTCGCTTGCGACCGCGGCGTTCAAGGCGCTGCACGTGATGAACCTGCCGGTCGATCCCGAACTGGCGGAAGGCCTGCTGATCGCGCCGGTCGTGTTCGCGGTGATTCACATCACGCGACGCACGCGCGCGCAGCTCGCGCGGTCGGAGGCCGCGCATGATGCCGTGTCCGTGCATGCGGCGGCGTTGAAGCAGGCGAATTAGAACATCAATGACATATCAAAAGGAGTGGAGATGACTTTTACGCAAACGCAAGCTCGGTTTTTCACTGGCCCCGATGCATTCGACGAGCCGGTGTGGGACGAATCGGGCGCGCCGGAAGAAGTGCATGTGACGTCGTATCAAGCCGTGCTGCAGGAGCCGATGACGTCGCTCGTGGGCGGCACGATCGATCGGCCGGATGTCGCGGCGGTGGCGATTCTTGGGTATAACTGACACTGACGCGGGATCGACTGTGGCCTTGATGCGGGCAAGCTGACGGCTGCGTCAGCTTGCCGCGTTCGGACGGGAGAATGGCAAGCAGACAGACTGGAGCGATGAAGCAGGCGGCTCAATCACCGGAGAGATCGCTGATTGACGCGCCATGAGGAATCTGACCGGACGTGACCTGTTTGACGTATTCGTCCTGCGCGTCCTTGATGTTCCGGGAGATGTTGCCGAGGACTTTCTTCATGTAGTCCTTGGCGGCATCAGCTTGGCGAGCGATCCAGCCCTTCTCCTCGATTTCGCGAAGCTGCATGAATACGCCGTCGCCGAGCGACACGTTGTTGAGCCGCGTAATCGTGTTGTGCACAAAGTTGTCGAAGAACGCGACCACCTCCGGTGACAGCTTCGGCGGATGTACCCATGCGGTAGCCAATGCGCGCACCGTCTTGTCCGAGATGTCGTCGACCGTGCGGCGCTCGCCGAAGGTGAGTTGCGGAACCTTGGAGTTAGGATCCTGGCTCTTGTAGTACCAGTCGCGGCCTTCGTAGTTCGGCAACCCACCACCGTGTGGGAAGACGGCGTTGTAGACGTCCGCGTCCACCGTGTTGATGAACAGGTTATTTCCTGTGCTTTCATGGGCGGTGCGGTCGTGGACGTAACGTGCCCATGACACGAACAGCTTCTGATGTTCGAGGAAGTGTGTCTCGAGCGGGCCATTCGATTTCGGCAGCATGGCCGTGTAGGCCGCGAAGAGATCATTGACAGTCAGGTTCTTGCCGTTCACGTTGACCGTCTTTTGAAACTCGAATTCTCTGGCGTACGTTGGATTGACCTGGCGAAGTTTGTCTAGCGGTTGAAGCGGCACACCGGCAGCCCATGCTCGATCGAGCATGTTACGTGCGGATACGCGTGCCAGTTCGGTCGATTTTTGGTCTTCGCCTTCTCGAAAGCCGCCTCCGACATCCGACTGGCTACCCGGATAGACGATTTCGAGCAAGTTCGCGTGATCGGACGATTTCCTCGGAGAATCCAGGTTCTTGTAAAACCTCAATTCCGTCGCGGCAACGTGGTGAACAATTGACTTAAATTCCTTCTGGATATCAAATTCACCAAGCGATTGCTTGGAGAGGCTGAGAAACAGGCTCAGCCCCTTGATGCCGACGCTGACACCTTTTCCTGCGGCCGGCACTACGCCAAGGACAGGGGCGACGGCCTTGGTGAAAATCGAATCGGCAAAGGATGTTGAAACACAATCGAAGAGTCCCATGAAGTCAAATTCGACCGGGATCCCCTGATATGTCACTTTTCCATCCTTCTGTTTGCATACCTTCCCAATCAAATCGTTCGCGAATTTCCTAGCCATGGCACCGCCGCGGTCATATCCGAAAACTGCAACTCGGATGCGCTTGATTTCTCGCGAGTCACCGGTGCGAGCCCGTTGAACGTTGGCTTCGAAGTCGGCGAGGGCCTGCCGTACACGGACATCGAAGCCCGTTCCCATATAGGCAGCCGAGAATTCGGTGTCGCGTATGGACGGAACCGAGTCGGCGACGATCGTTATACCCTGCCCGAGCAGGTCGAATCCTACTTTCTTTACGGTCAAGTTTTCTTTTAACGTGTTTTTGACAGTGGAGGGGGCATTGCTGACGGCATTGTAGATGGCGGACTTGCCGTGGGCTACGATCGTTTGTTCCCCACGACTGGCGAGAATGTTCTTGCCGGCTTCCTTGACGATTTTCTTACCGGGATCCTTGACAAATTTGCCCTGCGCTTCCTTTGCCAATGCGGATGCGGTATCGGTTGCTACTTTCTTGAGTGTGCCGGTCGTTTGAGTCGATAAGTCTCTCCCCATCCCCTCGTAGTACGTCGCGTAGATGCCGAGCGCATCGCTGCTTTTTGCGTGGGCGTTATACAGGCGACCGATATTCGAAAGATGATCGAGGTCAGTGAGGCTTTGTCCGAATCCATCAAAAAAAAAGCTCAGATAGATTTCTTGAACACAACGAAAACAAGGTGTCGGCGGTTCGGACGGAAGTTGGTTGCTGACGCTCGCGGCCCGGGCGACACGTGAGGAGCCGGATAGCGAATCAGACTGACCGGGAGCGGCGTTCTGGGCACTAGAAGTTTCGTTCGACATGCTTCCCTCGCGATCCTAGTTCGTGTTCGGAATATGCGGCTTCGTTGGCAGCTCGACCCACTTGGCGTCGATCTTTCTATCCGGCAAGAAGTGAAATTCGATGTATCCCTCGTGCTTATTGGGTAACGAGGGGACAGGGATGTCAGTTTCGTATACATCGTTCGGCAAATCTTTTTTGTACTGCTCCTGAGTCAGTTCGTAGACGATCTTGATATGCCATGTCTTTCTGTTTCGCGGCACGCTCATGCAACATACCGTTCCTCCACCTCCGCCGGATTCATGTGCGTTGGAACCTCCAGCTCCAAAGCCATCGATCGTAAAAAGCGCAATGCTTCGATCGGTGTAGTTGTAGCCGGTCACGCGATAAGGGCCGTAGCTCGCTGTCTGCGCGTGTACCCACCATGCCCCGCCAAGCAGTAGCACAGCGACGACGATCGGATTACGAATGAGACGGCGAAGGAAATTCAGCATGTCGTTGTTCCTGTCATTCAGTTCGTCGTGGACGAAGCGTTGTTCGTTGTCTTCATGTTGCGGGGACTGGTCGGATAGTCTACCCATTGGGCTCCGATTTTTCGGTCGGGTAGAAAACGAAGCTCGATATAGCCGTCGTGCTTGTTGGGTAACGGCGGTACGGCGATGTCCGGCTCGTAGATTTCTGGTGACAAGTTCTTGGCATCTTACTCGGGCGTCAGGTCATAGGTGACCTTGAGATGCCAGATCATGCAATCCGCACGGGCCGCCCGCGATCATCACCGCCATTGCGATCGACCGAGGAGTCGCACGACGTATTCCGCTCAACATCCCCATTCCCCCGCCGTTCAACCGACATCAGGCTGCACGCCCATCGCCGCCATCGTCGCCGATTGCCGTTCGGCTGCATAGCCGGCCAGCGGATGCCCGTCCACCAGTTCCGTCCATACTTCCGTATCGACATCGCCGAGCGACTCCGACAACGGCGGCGGATCGTCCCCGCGCGTCGCGATCTTCCCGGCAATCGCCGGATGCGCGTCGAACGCCGGATGCACGTTCATCCCGACCAGCACAAAGTACGCGAGATCGTTCTCGTTCACGAGCCCATGCTGTTCCCGCGCTCGGGCGACCAGGTCCTTCACATAGCGAATGCCCCAGCGGTCCGGCACCGCTGACATCGGCGGCAGCAGTTCGTCGCGCAACTGGAAATAGAGCGTCTCGGCGAACCCTTCGCGGGCGAGGGCGTCGTATTGCGCGTCCGTGAACACGATCGGCGTCGCGGCGGGCGCGGGCAGTGGCCCTCGTTCGTCGCCCGCCACGGCCTCCCACGGATCGAAGCGGTAACGCAGTTCGACGAACGCGGCCAGCAGTTCGCGGCGCTGCGCGGGCGTCAGGATCGGCAGGAGGTTCTCGAGGACCGACGGATCGTAGTAGCGCAGCAGGGCCTGTCGCGTATCGGGCAGCGTGACCTCGGCAAGCGGATGCAGGTAGGCCGCGAGTTCGGACACCGCATGACCCGTCGCGAGCCACACGACGAGGTCCGACTCGCCGCCGGCATTCAGCAGGTCCAGCATCATCGCGTGCGATGCCTCGTCGTCTGCGCTCAGGTCGAGCAGGAACGGACCGATTTCAGGCCGCGACGCCTCGAGCATCGTGTCGGGGTACAGCGATTGCCATGCAAGGCCCCGCGCACGCGCGGCGTCGAGCATGGTGTCGTCCAGCGCGCCGTCGACGAGCGCAATCAGCCGCAACGGGCGCGTGTGCCCGGCCTGCCGCGTGCGATGCCAGTCGCGCAGGTCGTCGTGCCGTTGCGCGGCACTCTTGCGCGGCCATTGCGCCGGCAGCGGCAGCGCGCGCGTCAGATCGCGAAATGGCTTCATGGAGGCTGCGTCGTTCATGTGCGGGGCGTCAGTGCGGATTTCATTTTCGCGGCGCTGCGACGGCATTCCGAACATACGCCTTCGGGCAGGCGTGGCAGCGGGTAGTCGAGGCTGGTCGGGCCCGAGAAGCTGTGGTTGCCTCCCTTGAAATCCACCTTCCCGGGCGCGTGGATTTCGATGCTACCGTTACCGATGCGAATGTATGCACCGCCGGAGGTCAACAGAATCGGCCGCTTCGATGCGATGTCGATTTGCGCGGTGGCGGCAACGACCTTCACGGTCTTCTGCGCAGTGAACTGCACGTCGTCGTCATGCGCGCGGATCTCGACCTTGCCCTTGCCGGCAAACAGCTTGATTCCCGAGTTCTGCGCGAACAGGCTCACCGACGAGATTACGCTCGCGATCAGCGATTTTCCGGCTGCGATGTGCGTGCTCTGGCCGCTGATGACGTTGACGTGCTTGTCCGCGACCATCTGCAACGACTGCTGGCTGGCCATCCCGATGCCGGCCGGACTGCCGAACAGCATCACGGGCTGCGCGAACGCGTTCGCGTTGCCGGTGCCGCCACCCGCCGTGCGTCCGCCCGAAGCCGCGCCGGACGCGCTCTGCTGCGTTGCGTCGGTAAACGTCTTCAGCGCATCGCGACCGGGCTGCAGCGTGTCGGCCTGATGGGCTTCGCTCGCGCCGGACAACGATTCGAGCAGGCTTTCGCCGCCGACGAGCTGTTGCTGCGCCTCGCGGACGTCGAGCGGCTGGCTCGACACGGTCTTCCGATGCGTCGTGACGTACAGGCCCTGGCTCGCACGCACGGCGCCGTAGGCATCGGACCGCAGGTCGAAGCCGCTGCCGACGTAAGCGCCGCGCGTATTGCCGGAATGCTCGATCAGATAACCGATGTGCAGTGCGCTGTTCGCCGTGCTGCTGTAGAGCTGCGCGCGGTTCTGCCCGGTTGCGTCGTCCATCACGAGCTGGTTGTAGCCGATGCCCGCGTATTCCTTCGAACGGAAGCCGGACAGCAGGCCGTCGGTATGCCACTGCGGTTTGGTCGCGCCGTTGTAGAGACGGGCCGTGACGATCGGCCGGTCGCAGTCGCCGGACATCCAGTCGACAATCACTTCCTCGCCGATGCGCGGCACGTGTACGCTGCCGTACCCGCCGCCTGTGTCCGACGATGCGACGCGAAGCCAGCACGATGCGCGGTCGCCGCCTTCGTTAAGGCGATCCCAGTGGAACCGGACCTTGATGCGGTTCAGTTCGTCGGTATGTACTTCCTCGCCCTTGGGGCCGGCGACGGTTGCGGTCTGCAGGTGCATCTCGGGCTTCGGATGTTCGAACGGACTGCGGAACGGCACCGCTTGGCGCTGGGCTTCGACCTCGACGAGATAGAAACCCTCGCTGCCGTCGGTATGGCGTACGGTCATCGCGCTGATCGCGTCGCCGAGCTGTGCCTGCATTGCGCCGAAGCGCGCGGCCAGCCCGTGCGGAAACTGCGACGGCGTGGCCGGAATGTTGTTCCTGATCCACCAGACCGTCTCGACGACGGCAAACCGGTTGGCGTCATGTTCGGTGGGCGGATGCGCGGGATGGTCGGTCAGTTCGAACACCCGGCCCGCATCGATGCCGCGCATGCCGCCGATGCCGTGGAACCGCTTTGCGCGCGACTCCCATTCTTCCGTCCGGATGGTCGACTGACGGTTGCCGTCACCTTGGGGGCCGTACGTATAGGCGCCGGTGTAAGTGTAGACCTCGGCCTGATCAGGCAACTCACCCTGGTCCGGCCTGGTCGGGACGTCGGTGCTTTTGGGATTGAGCGCGGTGCCGGGTGACTTGTAGTCGAACGTGCGCGTCGTGTAACGGCTGCTTTGCAGTGTACGGGTGCTGGACCACTCGGCGAGAGCTTGGGTCTCGTCGCCCGAGGCGGCGCGATGGAATGGCACGCGTGCAGGTGTGGCGGCTGGCAACGAGTGCAAGGAATCGGTGATCACCAGCGTATGGTGCGAGCCGTCCGGAGCCTGCTCGAAATAGCCGAACAGGCCTTCATCCTCGAGCAGACGATGAACGAAATGCCAGTCGTCCTCGAATTGCATGCAGAACGAACGGTTTCGCAGCGGTGCGGAGAGCGCGAAACGGAACATGCCGCCGGCTTGCGCATGCTGGTCGAATACGTCGGTAATGATGTCGTCGGCGGTGCGGTCCTGCCAGATGCGCTGGTCGCGGCGGTAGCGGAGAAACCCGAGCCACGACATGAAGCGAATCTGGTATGCGGTGATGCCGCCGTCGAAGCCGAGCCGACGCGCGGTCTGCACATAGCCATGCCACGGCAGGTAGGTGTCGCCTTGCTGTTGGATCCACAGCGTGACGGGCTGCGCGATCAGCTTTTTCAGTTCGATGTTGTCGCGAGTCGAGATGGCGTCGACCGTCAATGCGAATTCGCGGCCGAGCCGCGACGCGCCGTGGACGGTCTGGGGCAGCAGCACATTATCGCCCAGCGGTGTATCGAGCTTGAGCAGACGACCGTGCTGAAACAGGCCGCCGGCGATTGCGCGAACAAGTTCTTGTGAATTCATCGTCGTGCCCTCTTGGATCGAGAACGATGAGTTGGCGACTTTATCGTCGCATTTGTCGTATGAATACTCTCGGTAGGCGATTTTACCGGACAACTCGCACCATTTCGGTATCAAATCCATCGGATTTATTGGGGACCTATATCGCGTCCGCGTTGGGAGCCGGCGACACCGGCGGCCTCTCACGTACAGGGCCGTACGCCGCGGCACCGCTGGTTCCCAGCGCCACGGCGACGAGATTCATGCTCGGGGCGGTCGTTGGGGGTAGCAGCGTCGCAAGATCCGCGCGGCGCACGATCTCGATCATTGCCGATTCCCGCGCGCCCGCAGGGCCGGCTCGTCGCGCAAACGCCTGACGCGCTATAGTCGTGCGACACCGGTTGCGGACGCTCCGCAGGTCCGGCCGTCCATTCACGCACGCCTTCATTTCATGACCGCGCATCCCGCCGTTTCCCTTCAGCTGACCGACACCGAACAGCCAGCCGCCCGCGACTTCATCAACCGCAAGCTCGGCGAATTCAACCACGCGATGACGGGCCGCGCCGACACGGCGGCGCTCGACGTCTACGTGACCGATCCCGTGACCGGCGAGGTATTGGGCGGTCTCACCGGCCGGACGTCGCTCGGCCTGTTCTTCATCGATCTCTTCTACCTGCCGGAATCGCTGCGCGGTGGCGGCTTCGGCAGCCGGCTGCTGCGCGACGCCGAAGCGGAGGCGAAGCGGCGCGGCTGCGCTCGTGCGGTGCTTTACACGATCACGTTCCAGGCGCCGGATTTCTACCGGAAGCACGGGTACGAGGTATTCGGCGAAGTGCCGTGCGAGCCGGAAGGCGCGGCGCGCGTGTTCATGGTCAAGACGCTTTGAACGCAGTTGCCCGAGTCACCGCCTCGGCGTCGCGCGCTCGGCGATCATGTCGTACAGCGCCTGCGCGGCGGGCGACAACTGCGCGGCCTTGCGCTTGACCAGCACGAGCATGCGCGACACCGACGGTTCGACGAGCTCGATCGTGCGGATCATCGGATACGCGTTCTTCTGGATCGCGAGCCTCGGCACCACGGCCGCGCCAAGACCTTCCGCGACGAGCCCGAGCGCGGTCGAACTGCGCTGCACCTCGTAGAACGAATGCAGCGACACGCCGCTCGTTTTCAGCGCACCGTCGAGGAGCCCGCGATTCCCGCTCACCTCGCCCGCAAAGATCAGCGGATGCGGCTGCAGCGCCGCCCAGCGGATCCGCCGCCGCTTCGCGAGCGGATGATCGTCGCGGCAGACGAGCACGTACGGATCATGCGTGAGCGGCACGCTGACGAGTTCGGGATGCTGGTCGCCGGCGATGCTGATTCCGAATTCCGCTTCACGCCGCAGCACGGCTTGCAGCACCGACGCCGATGCATGATCGAGGATCTTCACGCGATCGTGCGGCCGGTGCCCGGAGAACGCGCGCAGAATGCGGGGGAGATACTGCACGCCGACCGTCGGCACGCACGCGATCGTCACGTCGCCGCGCTGGCTCAGGCCTGTTTCGCGGATTTCGGTCAGCGCATCCGACAGCTCGTTCAGCAGCCGGCGCGCCTGCGGCAGGAAACGTCGGCCGATTTCGGTGAGGGTGGTGCGGCGCGTCGTGCGCTCGACCAGCGCGACGCCGAGAAACGACTCGAGCTTGCGCAGCCGTTGCGTGATCGCCGTTTGCGTGACGTGCAGCGTGTCGGCGGCCTGCCTGAAGCTGCCGCCATCGGCGATCGCGACGAAAGCCTGGACACCAAGCGTATCGATCTTCATCAGAAATATGAATCAATAGCGATATTGAATTCATTTTACTGACGAACGCCGAGATCGCAGAATGTGCTGCATCGACGGCTGTCGATATCCCGACGCCGTCCACGCCGACCAGGAGGCCTACCGTGACGACCCCACTCGATCAATACGCGAGACAGTACGTGCGATTCGAAGACGAACGCACGCGGCCTGTCCGCGACCTGCTGGCCGCGGTGCCCGATACGCCGATCCGTACCGCGATCGACATCGGCTGCGGGCCAGGCAATTCGACCGAGGCGCTGATCGCGCGTGCGCCCGACGCGACGGTCCGTGGCATCGACGCGTCGCCGGACATGATCGCGGCTGCGCGCGAGCGCCTGCCGGCGCTGCGTTTCGATCTGGCGGACGTTTCCACCTGGGACGATCCGGGCGGCTACGACCTGATCCTGTCGAACGCGGTGCTGCAGTGGGTGCCGGCGCACGACACGCTGTTTCCGTCACTCGTTGGCTGGCTCGCGCCGGGCGGCCATCTCGCGGTGCAGATGCCGGACAACCTCGACGAACCCGCCCACCGGCTGATGCGCGAAGTCGCCGCGGCCGGGCCGTGGGCGGGCAAGCTGAAAGACGCCGCGCGCACCGAGCGGTTCGATGCACGGTACTACTACGCGCTGCTGTCGCCGATGTGTTCGCGCGTCGATGTATGGCGCACGACTTACTATCATCCGCTGAGCGGCGGCGCCGATGCGGTCGTCGAATGGTTCAAGGGCAGCGCGCTGCGGCCGTTCCTCGCGGCGCTGGACGACCGCGAGCGCGACGCGTTCATCACGCGCTATCGCGATGCGCTCGCGGGACCGAGCGGCTATCCGGTGCTCGACGACGGCACCGTGCTGTTGCCGTTCCCGCGGCTGTTCATCGTCGCGACGCGGAAGTCATGAACAAGTAGGACGACAGTCGGCGCGGCGAGCGATTGCACGTCAGGCCAGCGGCCGCATCGATTCCGGATCGACGGTCCGGCTCTTCGCGGTCTGCCCGTCGCGCAAATCCTTGTACCAGAACAGCGCGACTTCGCCGTCGTTCACGCCGTCGGCGTACAGGAAGCGGTCGTGGCCACCCACGACGAAGCCCGCGCGGGCGTACGTGCAGCAGGCCGCGACGTTGTTCGCCTGCGTTTCCAGCCGCATGAAGCCGAACCCGCGGCTGCGTGCCCACGCTTCCGCGGCCGCCAGCAGGAACTGGCCAATCCCTTGCCGTCGGCACGCGCGATCGACCGCGAGTTCCGCGATCTCGGCCATCCCGTTCCAGCTTTCGGTGATCGCGACGAATCCCGCGAGGCGCCCGCCCGCGCTCGCGCGGAACAGCGCGGTGCCGCCGCACGCCTCGCGCGCCCAGCCGGCCGGGTCGAAGCCGTAGTCCTTGCGGCGCACGGGCAGCGCGCGCAAATCGAGCAGATCCCGGTACGGCGCGTTCAGTTCCCACGCGATCTCGAACGAGAAGTCGCATCCGTTCAGTTCGTCGGCGGGCAGATCGACCGCCTGTTCGATGCTGATGTGCTCGGCTCGGTCCATGTGTCGGTGTCCTGTCTCGATTTGCGGCGCTCGCACAATGCCTTCCCCCCGCGGCGCCGTTCAACGCCCGATTATGCGGGATATCGGTGCGGACCCCGCAGCACGTCGCTTGTCACCATCGGATCGAGATTTCTTGCCGGCGCTGCACGCGCCCGTGAAAGAAGGTAGACGGGAATCCGAATAATGGTTTGCCACTTGATGACAACTCGACCCATCCGATTGCTCGCGAACCCTATGCGTGCCGTCCCGCGGTTCGACTATGCTGAATTGTCTGCGGCCGGATTTCCGCGCCGCAACGCGGCGAACCGGCGATGGCGGGAGGGTGCGATGAGCGGGCAAAGCAATGTGCAACTGGTGCAAGAGGCGTATGCGGCGTTCGGCAGAGGCGATATCGGCGGCGTCCTGCAGACGCTGTCCGAAAACATCGACTGGTTCATCCCGGGGCCGGCTGACGTCGTACCATTCGTCGGCAGGAGACGCGGGCTGCGGGAGGTCGCGACGTTCTTTGCTGCGCTTGCGTCGACGCAGACCGCGGAACGGTTCGAGCCGCTCGAGTTCATCGCCAGCGGCAACCGGGTCGTCGTGCTCGGCACGCAGCGCTGGCATGTCGTGTCGACCGGGCGCACGTACGAGGACGACTGGGTGCACCTGTTCACGATCGAAGGCGGGAAGATCACGAAGTTTGCCGAGTACCACGATACCGCTGCCGAAGCGGCCGCACATCGTTACTGACGGCGGCGCGCGCAGCCGGCTGCCGAGGAACCCCGGTCGTCGCCAACGGCCCGAACGGCCGCCCCGGTCAATCGATCGCCCGCATCGCGTGGCGCAGTGCCTGATAGCCGCACGCACGGTGAAAAACGATCGGTCGATGGTAGAGGAGAACGCGGGCGCGAAGATCTTGAAGTCACAACGTTTACATCGACGGATCTCAATGCGCATGGCGCGGCCGCGTCGACGCGGCGCAACCGCGTCAGCGGGCGCGCTCAGTTGGCGATCGCGCCCCATGCGGCGAGCTCGCGCTTCGTGCGCACGCCGAGCTTCGCGAACGCGCGCTTCACGTACGACTCGGCCGACGCGACCCGCACGCCGAGGATCTCGGCGGTCTCCGGCACGGTCTTGCCGGAGATCAGATGCTTGCAGGTTTCGTATTCGCGCTTCGACAGCTTCACGCCGTCGGCCGCGATCCGCGCATCGAACTGCGCGAGCGGATGCACTTCGGGCGTCGGATGCGCGATGCGCCGCGCGGCGGTGGTCGACGCGTGCAGCTCGAGCAGCGGGAACAGCACGTCGCTGATGCTGCGAAAGCGGCTCATCTCGGCGAGCGTGAACGGCGGACGGTCGCGGCCGCGTTCAAGCGCGATCGAATGCTGCGCATAGCGGGTGCCGCGCGCGAGCACGCATTCGTGGCCGATACGCACGTCGTCGAACAGACGTTGGCGGAACTCACCGGGCGGGATCGCCGCGATGTCGCGCACGACGAGCATCGTGCCCGTCTTGCCGCGCAGCCCCGCGAATAGCGGATCGCTGTCGAGAAAGCGCTCGTAGTAGAGCGTCATCACGTCGGAGATTTCTGCGGTATCAGTCTCCGCGCCGATGCCGCTGCTGCCGATCCATTCGCAGCGGTAGCCGGTCGGCATCGCGCCGTCGACGCGCGAGCGTTCGACGTGCGCGACGTCGAGCGGCACCACGTCGTTCAGCAGTTGCGCGAGACGCGGCACGAAGTGCGGCGTGCCGACCGTCTCGATCAATTCGCCGAGCGCCTTGAACGACACGTTGAAGCGATCGGTGTCGCGGTGGGAGGGGTTCACGTCGAGCAGCATGCGGTTCCGCGATGAAAATCCGGCGCGATGTTAGCGTCCGAAGCCGAAACGTCATTCATTGGAAATACCGGCAGGTGGGTTGTCAGCCGTCCTGCCCCGGAAAACGCGGCTTGCCCCAACGAAGGGGGCATACCGGGGCAGTATAAATGGGTAACGACGACCGACGTGGAACGCGACGCCGACATCGAGTGGAACGGCGAGATGACGCGTGACCGCGGACAGCGTCGGGCGGCGACGATCCCGATCCTGGTCCAGCCGAACGCGGAGAACACGAGGCCGTGACGCGGAATCAGCCGCCGGTCGCTTCCTTCGCGCTGACCCAGCCCTGCGAACGATCGCCGCGCGGATTGCGATACAGCACCTTCAGCCACTGGAAGTCGGCGCTGGCGTCGATCAGTTCGAGCGTATCGCCGGCGACGACATAGCGGCGCGTCGGCGCGTCGTTCATCGCGTCGTGCAACGGCAGGCGCGCCGGGCGCACCTTGAACGTGACCTTGCCGCCGCCGTATGCGTCGGGGCGGCGCGATACGCGCTTGCCGTGCGCGTCATAGGTCAGCAGCATCGACGACGGGCCCGAGTCGCCGTCGAACAGTTCGCGCAGATCGTCGGGAATCGCTTCGCTTGACTGATGGAGATACATCCGGCCGTTGCCGTCGAAGCGGTAGGCGTCGGTGTACCAGATCGGCCCGCCCCGGCACGAGCTGTACAGCGTGCGCTCGTTCGGCTTCGCCTGGACGTTGATCAGATCGTCGCAGTTGCCGTGCGGCATGCTGGCCGCCGGCAGGCTCAGCGGCTCGAACCGCTGATGCGCGGCATCGTACAGGAAGATGCCGTAGCGCTCGTTGACCATCCCGAGTAGCGCATGGGCGGCGAGATCGCGGTGGCCGTCGAAGTTGTAGTCGTCGGACGCAAGCCGGTAGTGGCCTTCCTCGTCGGAGACGCCGACGTCGAGCACCTGCGTTTTGCCGCTCGGCAGGAAGCGGATCGTGATGCGCGCGCCGTCGGCGTGTTCGACACGAGCCGTGACGGCGTCGTCGACCTTGAACGTGAGCAGCGGTTTGGCCGCATGCGCGGCGGCCGCCGACGCGCAGCACGCGATCAGCAGCGCGCAGCGGCGGAGCAGCGGTTGGAATCGCGAGGTGCGTGTCATGAGCGGAGTTCGAACGCGTGGGCTGGATGGTGTGTCGAGCCGGCCGGCTTACGCGCCTGCGCTGTCGTCGCGATACCCGCTCTTGCCGTCGAAGATTTCCTTCAGCGCGGCGCGCAGCGCGACGGGATCGTGTTCGCCGGGCGCGAGACGGATCACGTAATGCGTATTGCCGTCGAGACGCGCGGCGGTACGTGCGTCGAGCTCGACGTCGATCGAGTCGTCCGTAAGACGCACCGACAGATCGTTCACGTGCGCGGTGAGCTGGTCGCGCACCATCACTTCGATCGTCGTTTCCTCCGGAAAGCGCAGCAGCGAGAAGCAATAGTTCTGCTCCGCGTCGTGGCAATAGAGGTTCGCGCAGCTTTCATCGTCGTCGATGTCGGACGTGGCCGCGCCGACGGTGGCGTGTAGTTCCATGAGGTTTCTCTCGATGTGGGGTTATCGAGGCAGGGCGCCGAAGCGCTTTGGCCCGTCGAGCAGATGCGACACGAGCCGCCGCGGCGCGCGGCCGCCGAGCATGCGCATCCGCATCGTGTCGCGCGAAGCGGGCCGCGACGCGCAGGTTGTCACCGGCACGGCCGGCGGACTCAGCGCGTCAGCGTCACGAACAGATAGCCGACGTACCCAACCCCGTTCGCAAGCAACGCCCAGATCGCGAGCCCGTGCGCACGGGCATTGACGCGCAGCCAGGCCGCCGCCGCGAGCGTGATGATCACGCCGGTCAGCACTTCGGGGCGCGGCTCCCACGGCGTCAGCATGATGCCGATCGCCGGCAGCAGCGTGCCCTGGAACACCATCGCGCCGGTGATGTTGCCGAACGCAAGCGTGTCTTTCTTGCGGCGGATCCACAGCACGCTGTTGACCTTCTCGGGCAACTCCGTCGCGATCGGCACGATGATCAGCGACAGCAGCAGCGCGGAGATGCCGAGCACCTGCGACACGCCTTCGACGCCGTGAATGAAGCCCTTCGCACCGCCGACGAGCAGTGCGACGCCGATCGCGAGCTGCAGCGCGATGGTCGCGAGGTTGGTCGGCAGCCCGACGCGCGACAGGAACATCGCATGCGGCGCTTCGGTGCCGTGCCCGGCATCGACGAGCTGCGTCGACGCGCGGAACGTCATCACGACATACAGCACGTAGATGCCGACCAGCATCGCGGCGAGCAGCGCGCGGACGCCCCACACGTGATGCGGGACGAACATCGCGACGGTGGCGAGCGCGAACGCGGCGATGAAGTAGTTCAGGTCGCGCACGAAGCCGGTGCGCTCGGGCTTGATCGTGCCGGTGAGGCCGCGCGAGCGGATCACGGCGATCGTCATCAGGAAGGTCGTCAGCGTTGCGAGCATCAGCGGCGCGCCGAGAATCGCGCCGACGCCGATTTCCTCGTTCACGGCCGCATTCGACGTGCCGCCCGCGAGCGCGAGCAGCGGCACCATCGTTTCGGGTAGCGCGGTGCCGACGGCCGCGAACAGCGAACCGGTGACGCCTTCGGAAATCTTCAGCCGTTCACCGAGATGTTCGAGCGCATTCGTGAAGAACTCGGCGGCAATCAGGATGACGATCAGCATGAACGCCAGTTCGACGAGCATCAACGTCATGCGGCACCTCCGCAGGCAGGCATGGCACTCATGAAACGCGAAGGGAAGGCAAGAAGGAACATGGGGACTCCGTGGTCGGACGTGGACGAACCATGACGCATCTGCCGACGTCCGACCAGGAACGGCGCGATGCGTCGATGGTCTCGCCAGACCGATTCGGCCGAACGCGCCACGGCCGCAGGCCGAGTATGTTGACGTGTTCGCTTTCCGGGGGATGGAAAGCAGGCTACTCCCCAAAGACGAAGGGCAGTCTAGCCGAGCCGGCCGCTTTCGGCAAGCTTGTGCGGTCACGCCCTTTCATTCGGAAAGGCAAGGCGAGCGACATCCTCGATGTTCGAATCGATCAGCGCTTCGTTATTCCTCGGTGGTGCGGGCGCGCGATGTTCGTGCTCGTGACGGCGTACGGCGTGATGCCGCGATTCGCCGGGATGCCCGCGCGCGAGCGAGCGCGCGACCGGCGCGTCGTTCGTGCAATCGCTCGCCGATGCGTCGACGGTTGCACTGGCCGTGCTGTTCGCGACCGGTGCATACAACGGGTGGCGCGGCGTCGATACGACGGACAACCTGCTCGCATCGACGTGCGGGCACATCCTGCTGCTCAAGCTCGCGCTCGTGCTGATCCCGGCGGCGCTCGGCGGACACAACCGGTTCTTCGGGATGCCGAAGCTGCTGGCCGCGCTGAAGGATCCGGCGGGCGCGATGCCGGTCATCGCGTTGCGCGGGTTCGGCGCGGTGCTGCGGATCGAGGCGGTCGTGCTCGCCGGCGTGCTGATGGTGGCGGCCGTGCTCGTGTCGAGTGCGTTGCCGGGGACGGTCTAGCGCGGCTGGATCGCAAAGCAGGTAGCGGGAAATCGTTGGACCGGGGCCGGCGCGTGTCGGACGATTTCCCGCTTGCCGACCGCGAGCGCGCGGCCGATCGCAATGGCGCGGCGATACCGGTAATTACATATGCCTGTCGTCGGGTTACCAAAAACTGTCACCGAGCGCCGCTAAGCTTTCGCCACCCTCACAACCGGGATTCCCCGCCATGCGCTCGACAATCCGCCTGTTTGCCCCGCTATTGCTGCTGCCCACGCTTGCCGCCCCGGTGTTCGCGGCGAGCGCCGCCCCCGTCAGCCCGAACTGCGGCGGCAGCACGACGCCGATCGCCGACATCCAGGGGCCGGGCGCGCCGTCGCCGCTCGCCGGCCAGAATGTGTCGATCGAGGCGGTCGTCACGGCCGATTTCGGCGGCACGGACGGCTTTGGCGGCTTCTTCGTCCAGCAGGCCGACCCGCAGCGCCGCAACCAGCCGGGCGTGTCGGAAGGGCTGTTCGTCTATGCGCCGAAAGTGCGCGCGAAGGCGGGCGATCTCGTCCACGTGACGGGCAAGGTCGACGAGAAATACGGGCAGACGCAGCTCACGCTGTCGGGCGCGATCGCGGTGTGCGCGAACGGCCAGACGGTCACGCCCGCGACGCTCACGCTGCCGGTCGACAGCCCGAACACGTTCGCCGCGTATGAAGGGATGCTGGTGCGCCTGCCGCAGACGCTCACCGTCACCGACAACTACGAGCTCGGCCGCTACGGCAGCACGATGCTGAGCAACGGCCGGCTGCGCACGCCAACGAGCGTGGTGCCGCCGTCGCAGGCGCAGACGCAGATCGATGCGAACGCACGCAACCGGCTGATCCTCGACGACGGCTCGAACAAGCAGAACCCGGCGAGCGTGCCGTATCCGGCGCCGGAACTGTCGGCCGCGAACACGCTGCGCTCGGGCTACACTGTGCGGAACGTCGAAGGCGTGCTCGAGGTGCGCTACGGCGCATGGCGCGTGCAGCCGCTGCCCGGCGCGGCCGCGCCGGCG
Source organism: Burkholderia sp. SIMBA_062 (assembly GCF_046534765.1). NCBI lineage: Bacteria > Pseudomonadati > Pseudomonadota > Betaproteobacteria > Burkholderiales > Burkholderiaceae > Burkholderia > Burkholderia sp. SIMBA_062. The sequence goes on along the minus strand of NZ_JAWRYD010000054.1, from coordinate 4,823 downwards.
TTCGACACGCGTTCGAACCCGCGCGCCAACGCGCCGGCACGCGATCCGAAATCGAACCTGCGCGTCGCGTCGTTCAACGTCCTCAACTACTTCAACGGCAACGGCATGGGCGGCGGCTTCGACGATCCGAACAACCGCGGCGCGAAGAACTACCCGGAATTCCAGCGTCAGGAAGCAAAGATCGTCAGCGCACTGAAGGCGCTCGACGCCGACGTGATCGGCCTGATGGAAATCCAGAACAACGGCTACGGCGAACTGAGCGCGGTGCGCCAGCTCGCGGCGAAGCTCGGCAGCAACTGGCGCGTGGTCGATCCGGGCACGTCGCGCCTCGGCGGCGACGCGATCACGGTCGCGATGATCTACGACAGCCGCGCGGTCGAACCGGTCGGCCGCGCGTCGACGCTCGCGATCGACGACAAGAACCGCCAGCCGCTCGCGCAGTCGTTCCGTCGAGTCGGCGGCAACAAGCAGGCGCTGACGATCGCGGTCAACCACCTGAAGTCGAAGAACTGCCCGGACGCGGCGAACGACGACCTCGACCAGGGCGACGGCCAGGGCTGCTGGAACCCGACGCGCACGCGCGCGGCGGCGAAGCTGGCCGACTGGCTCGCGGGCACGCCGACGGGCGTCGCGGGGCAGGGCACGCTGCTGATCGGCGACTTCAACAGCTACACGTATGAAGACCCGATCCGCCTGCTCGAATCGCGCGGCTACCGCAACCTCGTGTCGCGCTGGATCGGCGCCAATGCGTACAGCTACGTGTACAACGGCGAAGCCGGCTACCTCGATCACGCGCTCGCGTCGCTGCCGCTCGCGTCGCACGTAAAGGCCGTGCACGAATGGCACATCAACGCAGATGAGCCGCTCGCGCTGCAGTACACGCTCGCGTACAAGTCGACCGAGCAGCAGAAGACGTACTACGCGCCGGATGCGTATCGCTCGTCGGATCACGATCCGGTGCTGATCGATATCGCGCTGCCGGGCGGCGGGCGCTGATCGCTGCTCGAGCGTTCGAGCGTTCGAGCGACGGCGTGCGGCCGCCGCACGTCGTCGCGTGAGCGGGGGCGTCGCCGCTCGCTCGCGCGGCCTCTCCACGCCCTTCGCATCACGTGCGCCATTCGCGATCGCCGCAATGCAAGCTCGAATGCGCCACGCGAAAGATCGCCTGCCGTGAATCACGCATCCATGCCGTTCAGCGCAGCCGTGCGGCTTTATTGCGATATCGGGTAAATAATTCCGCCGCATATCCTGAAAGTCCTCGAAATCGGTATTTCGTGGATAGAGCCGGGTTTTATTCAGCAATTTACGTCAATCGGCTTCGGGTAATTAAAATGAAAGAATAACCCTGTCGATTTGAAGGCGTCCCGTGCGCACGGCCACTGCCCGCAAAGGGTTGTGCGACGTGCGACAAAGCCGCGGCATTCCGGGGAAAACCACTCGGATGGCGGCCCGGATGCGAACAATCGTGTTTTCTTTCAAATGCCAGACACTGATCTCCGTTTGCATTATCGGAGATTTTTTAATATCGGAATGATCTTTGACAACGCGGCGCAACACCGCCTATTTTTGTTCTGTCGTAAATTTAGGTAATACAAAAGTCGTCAAAACTGCAAAGGGGGCGGCGTTCCCGCATCATTCTCCGCCAGCAGTTTGCTGTGTCTGTATCAAGTTCAGTCTCTCGAAGAAGTCCAATCCCCAACCGCCGTCTGCCGATCGTGCAACGCGAGTGGCGGGTATGCCTGCGCGTTTGTCGCCGGCGATGGCGGCCTGTGTGTGAAGCGATATTCGACCCAACACAAGGACAGAGGCATGCAACCAGACAGGAGCAGTACCGGCAGCCGCCGCGAACGCCGCGGCCGGCTGGCCGGGCTAGGCGCATTGACCGTCTTGACCATGGTGCTCGTGAGCTGCGGCGGCGACGATTCGTCGTCGGTCGGCGCGTCGAGCCTCGCGCAGGCCGCCGCCAGCGCGCAGGTCAGTGCGCAGCAGGCGGCCGGCAATCGGACGCCCGCGGCGAACCAGCCTTACGTCGACCCCGTTGCCTATTCGATGAACGCGACCGACGGCCTCGCGGCCGCGCAGGTGTCGGAGAAGGCCGCGGTCATGCATTACCAGTGGAAATCCGGCGGCACGACGGTCAACTACACGACGACCACCGGCCACCTGACCGCGCAGGACGCGAACGGCAACGCGGAAGCGTCAATGTCGTATGTCGCGTACACCGCGCCGAGCACGAACGGCAAGCCGCGGCCCGTCACGTTCGTCTATAACGGCGGCCCCGGCTCGTCGTCGATCTGGCTGCGGCTCGGCTCGTTCGCGCCGACGCGCGTCGCGACGCCCGATCCGCTGTTCGGCGACAACTGGCCGAACTATCCGCTCGTCGACAACACGGAAAGCCTGATCGACACGACCGACCTCGTGTTCATCGACCCGCCGGGAACCGGGCTGTCGGAAGCCGTGTTGCCGAACACCAACCAGAAGTACTGGGGCTCCGATGCGGACGTCAACATCATGCGCGACTTCATCCAGCGCTACCTGAACGTGAACGGCCGCGGCACGTCGCCGATCTACCTGTACGGCGAATCGTACGGCACGCCGCGCACCGACATGCTCGCGCTGGCGCTCGAATCGGCCGGCGTGCACCTGACGGGTATCGTGCTGCAGTCGGCGATCCTGAACTACTTCGCGGATGCGGTGGAGGCGGTGGCGATCACGCAGTCGACCGAAGGGCTGCTGCTCGACACCGATACCGTGGCCGGCTATCTGCCCGGCTATGCGGCGGTCGCGGCGTACTTCAACCAGGTGTCGCCGGCGCCGGTCAATCCATTTTTGTACGCACTACAGACCGAACTGTTCACGACGCTGATCTACAACCAGCTGCAGAAGTACTCGCAGTCGTGGGTGCTGAGCCAGCTCGGCATTCCGGATGCGCTCGGCACGCCGGTGTTCCCGAGCGATGCGACGCTGAAGCTGTGGTCGATCCCATCGAGCCTGACGCAACAGGCGCTGCGCGACTACTTCAACGCGAACCCGTTCGGCACGAATCTGGTGCCCGGCACGACGATCGGCCGCTACGACGGACGCGTGTCGTTGCCGAACAGCGATCCGCGGCTGCAGACGGACGGCGACCCGTCGGACATCCTGATCTCGCAGCCGTTCACGAACGCGCTCGCGACGCAGATGCCCGACTACCTGGGCTACACCGCGCCGAACGCGACCTACCTGCCGTTGAACGACAACATCATCCAGGTGTGGGACTTCTCGCATGACGGCCAGCCGATGCCGGACACGATCCCCGATCTGCTCGGCGCGCTGCAGCTCAATCCGAAGCTCCAGGTGCTTGCGGAGAACGGCCTCCACGATCTGGCCACGCCGTTCTTCAACACGGAGAAGCAGCTCGCCCGTTTGCAGACGGTGAAGGGCCTGAATCCGAAGTTGCAGGTGAACTTCTTCCAGGGCGGACACATGACGTATCTGGATGACGTGGCGCGTCCGCAGATGAAGCGCGACTTGGCGACGTTCTACAAGGGGGCGCGGATTCCGACGGCGCTGACGCTGAGGACCCTGCCGCCGCCGTGGCCGGACGAGAATCCGGCCGGCACGCCGACCGGCAGCGCGCCGGGCGCGACGGCCTCGACTTCGCTGGCAGCGGCACCGTAAACGACGGACTCCTTGTGAAAAGGAACCCTCTATTCATCCATTGAATGCGAGTGATCATGTCTCCAATCAATTTGATGCGACGTATGTGTTCGTTGATCGTCCTCGGTGCGGTGATGAGCGCAGCCCGTGCGCTGCCGCCGCAGGCGGTGGCGCCGGTGAAGCTGCCGCACGGCGGCCACGGCGTCGACGGTCCGTTCTTTCCGTCGACCCGCGTGGCGCCGGTATTACCGTCGACCGGCGCGACGCTGCAGCAGCAGGCGCAGAAGCGCGTCGACGCCCGGCTCGGCGGCAACACGGTGCTGGGCAACGGCGCGGCGGTGACGAAAGCGCAGGCGCAGAGCAGCGGGCTGGGGTTCGTCGCGAAGCACTTCGACGAGATCGATGCGAAACACACCGGTCGCGTGACGATGAGCGATGTGCGGCAGTTCATCCAGCAGCGGCAGGTGCAGGCACAGCAGGAACAGCAGGAGTGACGGTGTAGCGAGTTCGTGCGCGGGAGGGCGGTCGGTGCCGGTTCGGTGCCGGCCGCCCGCCCAACCGCGGCGGCGACCTGCGTTCAACCTGCCGCGGCGCATGTTCGGCCGCGGCCTTCTTCATGGAAGTTCGGAAGTGGCCGCGGCCGCGCTGTTCCTTGCGTCTGACGAATCGAGCTTCCTCAACGGCACCCGGCTGTTCGTCGACAACTGTTTTTCCGCCGTCTAGGCCCCCCCTATTTGCAAGAAGCCGGACGGGCAGGCACGCCCTCTCCGGGAGCGGCAGGTTCGGTCGAAGATTCCGCAGCGATGCGGACCTTCGATTTTTTTTGGCCTTGTCGCCGCGCGATGTGTCCTAGCGGAATGTCGCAATCCTTCTATCTGAACGACGTGGCGTCTGCTGGAATGGCAATGACGAGTAACCGTTCAGCCGGCTTCGCGACGCGGCAGGGTTGTCGACGTCATCGAGCGCCGCTCCGGCGCTCGGCTTCGCGGGTCCGGGCAAGTCCGGCAGGATCAATCCATCACTCTCTTCTGATCAATCATCATGTTCAATCGCACTACCAGCACCGTCGCCAACGTCGATCCCGAACTCTGGACTGCCATTCAGGACGAAAACCGCCGCCAGGAAGATCACATCGAGTTGATCGCGTCGGAAAACTACACGAGCCCGGCCGTGATGGCTGCCCA
>NZ_JAWRYD010000173.1:0-315 GCF_046534765.1 Burkholderia sp. SIMBA_062 | reverse complement strand
CTGAAGATCGACAACTACTTCATCGGCTATCTGAACTACCCGTACGTGTCGATCTACACGGGGCGCGGCTGCAAGTCGCGCTGCACGTTCTGCCTGTGGCCGCAGACGGTCAGCGGCCATCGCTATCGCACGCGCTCGGTCGAGAACGTGATCGCCGAAGCGAAGTGGATTCGCGACAACATGCCCGAAGTGAAAGAGCTGATGTTCGACGACGACACCTTCACCGACGACCTGCCGCGCGCCGAAGCCATCGCCATCGGCCTCGGCAAGCTCGGCATGACGTGGTCGTGCAACGCGAAGGCCAACGTGCCGTAC
>NZ_JAWRYD010000172.1:0-315 GCF_046534765.1 Burkholderia sp. SIMBA_062 | reverse complement strand
CCCGTCGAAGCCCACGATCGCCGAGTGGCCGAAGTACGAATACACGCCGTCCCAGCCCGTGGCGTTCGCGACCGCCACATAGGTGTTGTTCATCCACGCCATCGCTTTCGCGACCATCACCTGCTGCTCTTTCGCCGGATACATATAGCCCTGGCAGCGCACGATCAACTCCGCGCCGTTCATCGCGCAGTCGCGCCAGATCTCCGGATAATTGCCGTCGTCGCAAATAATCAGGCTGATTTTCAGGCCTTTCGGACCGTCCGACACATACGTGCGATCGCCCGGATACCAGCCTTCGATCGGCGTCCACGGCAT
>NZ_JAWRYD010000171.1:0-315 GCF_046534765.1 Burkholderia sp. SIMBA_062 | reverse complement strand
AGGTGGAGCGACCCACCGTGAAGCGCAGGGTGCCGTTTTGCCGTTCGCCTGGGCAGCCGAGATCCGCGCGCTTCAATGAGCGCTGCACGGGCTGTCCTGCCTCGCGTGTGCGGCACCTTCTTCCGCCACGTCAAGGCTGGCCACTTCGCCAGCAGCGCCGCGTACCCGCTACGCGTTCCGCGCGAGACCCGGTCAACCTGAACACACTTAACGGAACCCGTATGTTTGACAGAGCCGAAAGCACCATCGCCAACGTCGATCCCGAACTCTTCGCCGCGATCGAACTCGAGAACCGCCGCCAGGAAGAGCACATCG
>NZ_JAWRYD010000170.1:0-316 GCF_046534765.1 Burkholderia sp. SIMBA_062 | reverse complement strand
CCAGCATGCGGATAAAATCGAATGGGTCGACGTCCTCTTCCTCGGCCAGCGGCGTGCCGGCAACCTTGACCAGCATGTTGATCGGCACCGACTCGGGGTGCTCGGGCAGGTTGGCCAACTGGATCAGCAGGCCGGCGCGGTCGTCCAGCGATTCGCCCATGCCCAGGATGCCTCCGGAGCAGATCTTCATCCCCGCATCGCGCACGTAGGCCAGGGTCTGCAGGCGCTCGCTGTAGGTGCGGGTGGTGATGATGCTGCCGTAGAACTCCGGCGAGGTGTCGAGGTTGTGGTTGTAGTAATCCAGGCCAGCCTGGGC
>NZ_JAWRYD010000053.1:0-35759 GCF_046534765.1 Burkholderia sp. SIMBA_062 | reverse complement strand
CCTTGGCCGGCATTATCGCCGGCTCAGGCCCTGGCCGCCTCACTTATCCGACTGTCCGAATTTGCGAGGCCATCTCTAATCGCCGTGCGGCGCCGATGGGTGGAACTGGATTGTCGTTCGATTCGCCTTGCCATTAGAGTGCCTACGTGCTGGTGGCGACAGGCGTTCGTCGTGGGGTCTCGACGCCCTAGCATGCAGCCGCTTCTGCGATTCGAGTCAAGTTTGACTCGTTTCTACGTTTTCCACAGCCAGCCGCGATATTTTCATAAGAATTGTCCATGAAATTTAATGAAATTTCCGGAATAAATTGAAAATTCGATCGCTCCAAGTGTGGCAATCTGCTTGACATCGGACGGTGAAAGTGACGGCCCATGACTTTGACATTATGTATTCAATTAGATCATGTAAAATATTCATCTCCGAGATCCCGTGGTGGAAAGAATTTCCGCATCAAATTCGTAAATTTTCCTTGAGGTTGCGATCGGATCTGTCTACGCTTTCTTCTGACAACGAATGTCCTCGGATGCGTCAACTTATGAGGCGTACCTGACGTGTGTGCTGAGGCGAAAGGGAGGAGGATATTGGAAGGCGTGAAGCGAAAATGGAATATGAGGAAGATGGGTATTTCTTGGATGGAGTTGGTTTATTAACAGTTGATTCCGATTGAGAATCGGCGTCAATTAAATTGACTTGCCCGTCTTGATCCCAGCGCGGGGCGCAAGCGACGATGAGCGTCGAATTCGAGTATCGGTAAGATCGAGGTTGTTCATCTAGACTAAGTTGGCTCTGTCTTTTTATATAACTGAGCGGTAGCCCTCACGATTCCAGTTGCGGGAACTTTTCCAGAGCCGCAGTCGATGTGGATATGTTGCGGGAGGCAGGGTTTCGTGTGGGATCCGTGCGGCGAGTGTGGATTGGTCGATTGCGGGGCGGAGCAAGTTCCATTGCGAGATGAAAATAGGGGATAGGTATGCCATTGGGGGGGGCGTACGGCTTGCGGTTCTCTATAGTTGTTGGTTAGGAATGGAAATTTATTATGCGAACCAGTGGTGTGAGCCGCGCCCGGATTTAAAGGAAAAAGTCGGGGGCGAAATGTAGAGAAGTCGCTGCGCGGCAAGTGCAGCGCTGGATGAGGAGAGCACGAAAATGGCACTCGATTCAAAGACGATGGGCAACACGTACCCGATCCCGACTTATCGATTTGTGGTGTCGGTTGGAATAGAGCAGATGTGCTTCAGTAGCGTCTCAGGTCTGGATCAATCGGTACAGTTGGTGAAATACCAGGATGGGTGTGGGCACCTATACCAGATGCCAGGTCAGGCGGAGCCCCTCACGATCACGCTCAAGCGCGGGGTGATGCCGAAACAAAGCCAGCTAATCGAGTGGATGAATTCAATCAGCTTCAATCGGGTCGAGAAGAGGGATCTGTCGATCAGTCTGACGAACGAAACGGGATCCGAGCTGTTGGTGACGTGGAACGTAATGAACGCATTCCCGACGAAATGGACGGGACCGAGCTTGGATGCGACAAGCAATGAGGTTGCTCTCGAGGAGTTGAGTCTGGCGGCGGATCGATTGACATTGATGTTCCACTGACGATGACTAATGATTCGGATGAGTGGGTTCGCAAATAGGCAGCGATTCGGGAGAGCGGATCATGATTTATAAAGTACCTGGCGTGTATGTCGAAGAACCTGTTGGGCTGTCGCTGTCGATCCAGACGGGGCAGACGGCGGTGCCAGTATTTGCATTTGACCAGGCCACCAACTGGGGAGGCGCACTTGATAGTACCGGCAACGGCATAATCGATTCAAATTCTTGGCATGAATTTATGTCATGGTTGGATGTTGTGACGGTCAGGCAGAAATTAATAGTGAATAAGAATAACGAGAGTGTGGGGCAGAAGTTCGACGAAGCCACTCAGAACGACAAATTATTTCAATCATTGAAGTTGTATTTTTTGAATGGTGGCGGGCGGTGCTATATAGCGCCGGTCGCGTCACTAGCGAAGTTGGTGCCGCAATTGGACGACGTGACGTTGCTGGTGCAGTCGGGATCACAGTTCGCCGCCTTCGACGGCCAGGTAAAGACACTGTGCCTGACTGAAAAGACGTATTTTGCGATCTACGACGGCCCTACAACCGAGTTGCGCGACACCACCACGGTGCAATCGGAGCAGAGCCATTATTCGCCGAACAAGCATGCGGCCGTATACTACCCTTGGCTGACCGTGCCGGGTGTCAGCGCGGCAATGCCACCAAGTGGTGCGGTAGCGGGAGTGTACGCACGTGTGGACCGGGAGCGAGGCGTCTGGAAAGCGCCGGCGAATGCCGAGATCATCGGCGGTGCGCCAATGTTTCAAGTATCGGACGGCGTGGAGGCTGAATGTAATGGGCCAGAATCCGGGCTATCGATCAACGTAATTCGGGCGTTTCGTGGTATGGGGCCGTTGATCTGGGGTGCCCGGACGCTGCAGTCGGATCACGATGAGTGGCGATATGTGCCAGTCCGGCGGCTGTTCAGCGCGGTGGAGAAAGACATCAAGGTGGCGATGAGACCGGCAGTGTTCGAGCCGAATAGTGCGCCGACATGGGAGCGAGTGCGCGGCGCGATCGCGAACTATGTGCATGGGCTCTGGCAGCAGGGGGCACTGCAGGGCGACACTCCGGCACAGGCGTATTTCGTGCACATTGGGCCTGGCATCACAATGACGCAGGACGACGTTATGCACGGCAGGATGATTGTGAAGGTAGGGTTGGCGGCAGTGCGACCGGCGGAATTCATCATCTTGCAAGTCACTCAGCATGGAACACACTGACGAGCGAGGATGCAACCAGATGGGCGGTGCTGGGTAGCGTCGCGCGTCTTGAACGGTGAGAGGACGAATCATGAGCGAGTCGTATAGGGTGCCGGGCGTCTACGTGGAAGAAGACAACGCGCTGGCGTTGAGCATTCAGCAAGGTGAAACGGCGGTGCCGGTGTTTGTTGGTCACTTCAATGCAATCGTCAGCACTACTTCGATCAAATGTTTGGCGATCGAAAGTTGGTTGGATTTCACAAAAAAGTTCAACGTGTCGGAAGTCGTGGATGTTGATTTGAAGACGGAAATAGCAACATTCACGCCTCACGTCGGTTCGCACAGTGTTCGTTTATACTTTGAGAACGGAGGTGGGCCATGTTATGTCTTACATCTAAATGACCGAAGTCACGAAACCTTGGAAGGCATGGTAGCGGCGATTGATAAAACTCCGGATATTACGTTGCTGGTGTGGTGCGAGCACGTTAATGAAGACGATACTATATATAATAGGCTGGCTAAATTGTTGGGAAACACGGCGAGTCCGATTGGAAGCCGAGGCATCTTTATGCTAGTGGATGCGCAATTAGACAAGGGCGATTGCACAAAATTTACTGTTCCCGATGTTTGTAAAGACAATGAAAATGTTGCCGCCTATTTTCCCGCTCTCGCTTCGCAATATGGCCGTGTCTATGACGAAAAATCTGTGAACTTGAAGGAGTTGGATGACTTAGATGAGTTGCTTGAAGTTGCTAATGGAGATAATCATAGTGATGCAATTAATACCCTTCATGATTTAAAGGTTATCTGCGATAATTTTGGTGCGGATAAAGGCGCGAGTGATGAAAAAAAAGACGCCATGGAAGAAATAATAAAATTATATGATAAATGTCGAGTAGTTGTAAATTCTACTCTTGCGAACAGACCCGTTTATATACGGGCGAGTGCGGCGGTTGCTGGCGTGATGGCGAGGGTAGATCGTGATCGCGGTGTATGGAAGGCGCCGGCGAATGTGGTCTTGAGTGGGGTCACGGATTTAGTGGCTTATTTCACCGGACCTGCCAATGGAGAAGGATGGAAAAGCATTCGTGTAACCGACACGATGAACGAAAAGATGGTCGACGCTGGCATCAACGCGATCCGATATTTTAGTGGTCAAGGAGTGACGGTGTATGGCACACGCACGATGTCGAATCCTAAAAATAATGACTGGCTCTACGTGCCGGTACGGCGCCTCTTCAATGCGGTAGAGCGCGATACGCGAACAGCGTTGCGCTCGGTGATATTCGAGCCGAATTCCGCAGTAACGTGGGATAAAATTCGATGTACTTTGGATAACTATCTATACGGCCTTTGGAAGAAGGGCGCCCTGCAAGGCGATAAACCAGCTCAGGCATATTATGTGCAAGTCGGACGCGGAATCACAATGACGCAGGATGATATCAATAAAGGCAGGATGATCGTGAAGATCGGGCTTTCGGCGGTGAGGCCAGCAGAGTTCATCGTGCTGCAGCTCACACAGGACATGCGGGCAGGTTGATCGGTTCCCTCTGAGCTGGTGTGAGAGATTGGGCCGAACTGCAAGAAATAGTTGTACTGAGTGGCGAATTCAGCAGATTGAGTAAATAAGTGGTAGTCTGCGAATGAGGTTGGCTATTCTCATCATCACAATGTCGCAACCAAACAAAATTATGGAGTCCATATTATGTCGCGGCCGGCTGCTGTGCACAGATTTGATGAACCTGGTGTACGGTTGACACAACGTGTTCAAACGCCGGACACGTCCGACATGGAGTTGGCCACCGCGGTACCAGTTTTTGTGGGGTGGGACCACGAACAGTCGACGGATGTTGGCGTGTTTCATAAGATTGGGTCGTGGCCCGATTACGAGGCGTATCGAGGATCGTTACCAACCTCGGCGAAGTTCGATGACGCAATTTTGTGTACGTCCATTCGCCTGTACTTCGAAAACGGCGGCGGGAAATGCTTCATTCTCTTGGTTTCCCCGCCACCCGTTGAAAGCGAGTTAGTCACTTCCATGGTTGAATCGACGGAGCCCCTTCTAGATCCCGTCGTTCGGTGGATGACGGCGTTTAAGGAATGGATAGAAGGTTCATTGACGGCCCGAAAATTTGCGCCAGCACTGACAGAATTGTCGTTGACGTTAGTTGCGATGCCACAACTGGTTGGCGCGCTACCGAAGCTCCTGGAAGAAGCGAATTCGGCGAAGTTGCTAGTTTCCGCGTGGCGAGCTGTGCAGGTCGCCTGCCAATGCCGACCAGATCTGTTTTTTGTATGGGACGCGCCACAAGCAATGAAGGTCGCGGATGCCTGTATAAAGGAGCTGCGAATAAACAATGCCTTCGGCGAGATGGGCCAACACGCGGCGGTCTACGGCCCGCACCTTCTGACCAGCTATACGATAAATGAATCCGATACTGGGCCGTTCCGCCGAACAGTACCGCCATGTGGTGCAGTGTTGGGGCTAATGGCGCGTACAGACCACGTTCACGGAACCTGGAAGGCGCCAGCCAACGAAGCGTTGATGTGCATAGTGGCTGCTGAGCATCGTGAAACGGAGGCGCATGGTTGGTTTGACGTGGCGAAACCTTCGATCAACCTTATTCGAAGTTTCCCAGGCCGTGGCGTGCGAGTGTGGGGGTGTCGTACGTTGACGCGGGACGGGCGGTCTCCATTTCGCTACGTCCAGGTGCGACGAACGGTGACCTGGATCGAGGCGAACTTACGGCAGATTTGCCGGTTCGCTGTGTTCGAACCCAATTCCGCGATTACTTGGCTCCAGCTACGGGGGGTGTGTAGCGCGTGGTTGCGACGTGTGTGGCTGTCTGGCGGTCTAGCGGGCGCGGAGGAGGGCGAGGCGTTCGTCGTGCAAGTCGGCTTGAATGACAGCATGTTGGCAGATGACATTGCCGAAGGTCGCTTGATCGTCAAGGTGGGGCTGGCGGTCTTGCATGCAGCAGAATTTGTCGAACTCAATCTTGTGCTTATGCTCAACGAGACGCAAGCCGGGATGATGCAGTTGCAACGGAGCGAAATGCTATGAGCCTGCAATTGAATACCCCCAGCCTGTCGCACCGCTTCATGGCCACTTTTTTTGTGAAACGGGTGCCTAGCCCTGTGGATATGCGGTTTCAACGGATTTCCGGTTTGTCGCGTGAAATGACAATTGCGAGCCACCGGGAAGGGGGCGACAACCTGGGTAGCATTCATTTTCCGGAGCGAGTCAGTCACGGCAATTTGATGCTCGAACGGGGTGTAGTTCCGCTGACGCCCGTAACGGCATTGTTCAATCACGCTCTTGGGGAATTTTCTAGCGTTTACATGGACGTGGTGGTGATGCTGATGAACGCACGTAACTTACCGGTGTGCAGTTGGATTGTGACCAATGCACTGCCCGTGAAATGGCAGACAAGCGACCTTGACGCGACGGGTAATGCAGTGTTGATCGACACTTTGGAATTGGCGTACCACGAGATGCGCTGGCTGGGGGTGCGGGGATGACGATCGAAATTAGGGAATTGGTAATCGAGGCCCGGGTGATGAATGAGCCGAGGCGTGAGCGAGATGGGGCGATGGAACGTCAGACGAAGGATTGGGCCGGTGACGCCGTACTGATCGAACGGATCGCGCATCGTGTTTTGGCGCTGTTGAACGAACGACAGGAGCGTGCGTGATGGCACTGCTTGAACGGGGCCTGGAAAAACTGACGCTGACGGCGTTCAAGACCCGCGATTGGGGAGGCGAGCTGGGTTCGTTCGTGGTGATGTACAACCCGGAGTCTGTGCGATTCGATTTCATGACGCAGTTGAGGAACGAAGATTCCATCAACAGGCACAACCAGGTCAGCGAATTCGGTCGAGTCACGCCTCCTCATCTTGACCTCGAATTGATCCTGGATGCTCGAGGGCCTGGTGAGCGGCGCTCAGTGGACGAGCAAATTAGTCAGCTGCGTGCCTTGTGTTTGACGGTCGGCGAGAAAGGTGAGACGCCTTACCTTCGTGTCAGTTGGGGCAAGATGCGCTGGCATGGTCACGGGTATTTTGGTGGACGGTGTGAGCGACTTGGTATCGCGTATACGCTATTTGACCGCAACGCGACGCCGTTGCGTGCGACTGCGTCATTGTCTTTGGTCGCGATTAACAGCGACGACATGGAGGCTTTGCGTAAAGGCGCACCTGTCAAGCAATCGATAATCAAGGCATCGGCGCGGGATACCCTGCCGCTGCTGGCGACTGTGGCGAGTGCGAGTGCGGCGGTTTCCGCAGTTGATTACCTGCATGTCGCCTACGCTAACGATCTGGATAATTTACGCAACCTGATTCCGGGCCAAGCACTCGTGATGGGTAGATAACGGAGCGGGCCATGTCATTCAGCGAAAGGATTCGCGCCGCGGTGGAACAAGCATCCGAGGTGACGCCAGATGCGGCACAGGCGGTAGTGGGCGGGTTGGCCGCTGCGGCGTTGGTCGGGAAGGGACGGGCTGACAGCGTCATACATAAGGTTGAGCAGCCGGCGCAGAGTCGCGCGAAGACGCTGGCGGCATTGGCGGACGCCAATGCTCCTGGAACGACCGTTTCCTCGCCTGCAGTTGCTAAAGGAGGCGCGACGGACGACGTAGGCAAGCCGGTTGACGTGGAAGTGAGGATCAATGGCAAGCCGTTGAAGGGCGTCGCCGTGTCACGGATGTTAGCTCGACTGGCTGTGAATGAAATCCCGTCGGGTCTGGTGGAACTGAGTCTCCCGACGGCGATGCATGACGACTTTGCGCAAATCAACATGCTGTTGCAGAGCTGTGCGGTGGGTAAATCGGTTGAGATGGTGGTACGGGGGCGTTCGATTTTTACGGGTGTAGTAGGTGGTGTGCAGATGGACGTAGGTGACAGTGGTCGCCGGATCCAGCTCAAGATCAAGGCGGCGCTACAGGGGCTCAAGGCGACGTGTCGTAGTCGAGTGTTCGAGAAGGGTACGGACCACGCGTTGATCAAAAAGGTGCTGGTCGAACATGGCGTCAAGGTTAAAGCGATCGAGGGTATTGAAGGCGAACACGAGCAGCGGATTCAGTGGAACTGTTCGGACTGGGCGCTGGTACGTGGTTTGATGGGACTGTACGGGGTGTGGCTGTGGCCGGACGGAGCAGGCTCGGTTACGGTGGGCGGGCCGGTCATGACTGGCAAAACGCATAGTGTGGCCGCTTCTCTGGGCAAGTCGGGTGTCTCGGCAGGAGCGAGCGGGGCATCTGGTGCGGTATCGGTGCAGGCACTCCACTGGGAGTTTTCGGCACTGACCTTGCCGCGCCAGGTGATGCTTACGGGCTGGGACATCGGCAAGCAGAGTCTTGTGAGCAAGACCGCAAAAAAAGTGCGGTTGGGCGAGGGAGGATTGGATCCAACCGCACTGCAGCCGTTGGCCACGGGGGCACTCTCGAATTGGGAGATTGCGTCGCTCGCTGGAATGGATGCGATCACGCAACAGGCATGTGCATCTGGGCACCTCTTGGCTAAGCAAGCGCAGGCGATTCGCGCGCAGATCGTGATTGAAGGTGTCAAGCCGTATGGTTTGCGCGAACAGATGACGTTGACTGGGGCTGGGAGGGCTTTGTCAGGGACGGGGGTGATTACGGCGCTTGAATATGCGTTTGAGGGTTCGCACCGGGCGTCTACGACCACGGTGTGGATTGGGCTCGAAGAGGAGCGGGCCACGGTGCCAGGGTTACCGGTGCCAGAGGGGTTGATGGTCGGCAAGGTGGCAGCCTTCAAGGCCGACCCCAAGAAGGAGTGGAATCGGCTGCCGGTCACTGTGCCACTACTGGGTAAGGGCACGTTGTGGGCACGTTGGGCGAGTCCGTATGCCAGCACCGACAGCGGAGTGTGCTTTTACCCAGAAAAAGATGATGAAGTGGTGGTGGGGTTCCTGGGAGGCGATCCGGTCATCCTCGGAGCCATGCATAACCCGGTTCAAAAAGCACCGTTCGCACCGAGTGCGAAGAACGCTCGGAAGGGCGTAGTGCTCAAACATGAGGACCAGGTAGCAGAACTGGGCTTTGATCGGGACAAGGGCGAAGCCGTCTGGCGGATCGGCAAGGGGGCGGCGCGAGAGCAGGCGATGGCACTCGATGTGAAGAATGGCGTGAATGTCCGGAGCACAGCAGGAGATGTGAAGGTTGAGGTCAAGAAGGGCAAGGTACAGTGGCATGCGCAGGCGGGCGTGGCGATGGCGACCAATGCGAAGCTCGAGCTCCAGGCCAAGACAGGTATATCAGTGACGAGTGACAAGAACGTGCAGATCGCAGCGATGGGTTGCCTGATAGGGAGCGGAAAGCGATCAGTGCAGTTCGCCAGTGGAAAGGGGAACCTGACGCTCAAGCCAACTGCAGCGTTGCTGCAAGGTGTGGACGTGGTGGTGAAGGGTGATGCGCAGGCAAGACTACAAAGCACGAAGGCTACAGTGAAGGGAACCGTGATGGCTTCAGTGGAAGGCGCAAGGGCAACCTTGAAGGGAACGGCGACGACGGATGTAAACAGCAGCGGGATCGTGAATGTGAACGGCGCGCTGGTCAATCTGGGGTGATGATAACTGCGTTGCACCGCGGTTCGAGCGAGGTGGACATGCTAAGCAATACTGGAGAAGAAGATCGGTTGTATGGGCGAGGATGGAGATTTCCGCTGACCTTTTTGCCTAAAGGGGGGGTGGAGATGAGTGCCGGCGTAAAGAACGTGGAACAGAGTTTAAAGATGTTGTTTAGCACTCAGCCTGGTGAACGCATCATGCGATCAGATTATGGCTGTGATATGCAATCGATGGTATTCGCCAATCTAAGCGATGGCACGCTGGCGGCGTTACGTACGCGAGTGGTGGAGAGTATTGCACGTTATGAACCGCGTGTGCGGGTAACGGCGGTGGACTGTGAAGAGGCCCCGGAGTTGGAGGGACTGTTGCGGATCACGGTGAGCTATCAATTGCCGGATCAATCGGGTGCGCGGCGACTGTCCGGTGTGGTGGACGTACGTGATGGACGAGGCAGAGGATTCTGATGTCGGATCTTATCGTGGCGACAGGCGACATCGTGATGTTTCAGCCGAGCTTCGGCCCTCGAACCTTGATAGCGCCAGCACAAGCCGTGCTGACGGGAACAGGGCGTGTCATGGTCGATGGTAAGCCGGCGTGCGTGATCCTCGATCTGCTGAAAGTCGTGGTTCCGGGTGTGCCGTATATGTCGGGGACATTCACAGTTCCCGGTGTGGGGGTGATCCAATTGTTGATCGCAGGTGCAGATCAAAGCGCGAAGAAGGTGCTGCGTGGCGCACCGGTACTGATCAAGGGCAGTGAGTGTCAGGCGATGTTCATTCCCACGGTGCCAGCCATGAATCCCACGACCGTGCCGCCCACACCGGATCCGACCATTGGTGTTCCGACACCGGGCAGGGGGCGATTCATTGTGACACAGGTCAAGGTGAGGGCGAGTTGAGTCGTGGGCCAACGCGAGCTAAACAGAGGACGATAACCATGGCGGCAACATCGGGCGGGCAGGCGGCGCCTTTCATACTGGATGACCGCACACTGGAACGGCGTCTGGACGCGTTCCGTGAATATTGCAAATTGATACCGTTCGTCGATGAGGAGAACGTTCTTAACCAGCAGAATTGGGCACATATTCTGCTGGGTGAGGCCGGCGGCAACAATTCGGAGCCGGATTGGGCTGAGGAACGCGCACGGTTGAGTCGCCTCTATGAGTCGCCCGCCGACGCGAATGGTTTGCTGCCGCCGGAGCGTGTGTTCCTGTTGGCGGTGCTGGGTCTGCTAGAAACGCCACGCGGATTGATTAATGCGCTGCCAGCGCAGTATCGCGATCTATATTACCGGGAGCAACTGGCATTGACCGAGCGCCCGGCGTATCCCGACACGGTGGTGGTTCGCTTTACGCTCGACGAGGGGGTACGGGAGTGTGAGGTGCCGGCCGGGCTTCGTCTGGATGCTGGGCAAGATAGCCGTTGCGTGCCTATCCAGTATGGTCTTTTGGAGCCGATGGTGGTTAGCTCCGCACGGGTGACCGATCTGCGGTGGGTAGTCAATGACAGGACCCGGCCGAGTGGGCGCCGCGCGCGGGTAGTGTGGGATGAAGCGGCGGGTATAGCGTGGCCTGCTGCAGGTCTTCGATTATTTGACGCATCGCCGTTGCACACCGGGGAGCCGGTACGCGCAGATGCAGATCGGGATGTGCTGCAAGGGCGAGTGGTGGGTTCGCCCGTGCTGGCGGTATCGGGTGGAATGCGGACGTGGACGGTAACGTTCGACACCGCCATTCCGGAAAATGTGGAGATGACGGCTGAATTGAGCATCGGCGAACAGTGGGTAAAACTAGACTGCGGAATCCCTGGAAAATCATGTGTAGTCAAGCTCGCTGCGGATGGCGGACAACCGACCCCTGTCGCGGATCTGGACGGATTCACGTCAACGACCCCGTTGATGCGATTGACTCTCAGCAATGGCGTAGCAGTTCCGAAAATCACGCAGATCCACGTTCATGTCCAGGGAGCGCAGGGTATCCATTGCACTACCGATGATGGCGTGGAGCTGACGGCGGCGGGCGGTCTGCCGTTTGGTGAAATGGCCGCGGCGGGCGCTGGACTCAATCTCATATCCGAGGAATGGTGGCGGCTGTCAAATCTGATCCAATCCATTACGTTGGTGCCAACGTGGCAGGGTCTGCCGACGAAGTCGTTTTACGCATGGTACGGAGCGGATCCGGAGCAAGCAAAGGATGATTGGTTTCGACTCGACCACCGGAGCGGTAAGGTGAGTAGTTCAGGGGTTCCACAACATGACGTCAAGAAAGACATCGGCTACGTGTCAGATACCCCCAACAATCGTGACTTTATGGTGAACGCATCCATAGTGAAGTGCGACGGCCAAGTTGGCAGCGTTGAAGATGACATTTCATTGTTCTACGACGCGCCATTCGCTTATGCGCCCGACGGCGTGCCTCTAGTGCTAAACAAAATATGTGGATCGTTTCCCGTCGCAAAGCAAGGCGCCTTAGTGCCTAACAGTGACAATCCGACTGACTGGCCGTGGCACGTGCGGTTGGCGCTGACGCGATCGTTTATGTTGGCGGAGTATCAGGCGCATCTGGAAGCGCCGCCACAAGTGATCTCGTTCGAAGTCGAGACTTCAGTGCCCGTACAGAAGTTTGAGACAGAAATTGACGGACGCATCAAGGTAGATGCGGCGACGCACCTCCCCATCATGGCAAGAGGTACACCGAACCTGTCGTACATCATTCCGGTCGTGGTCCCGAAGGCCAACTGGAACCCGGCGTATCGGCCGCAGTGGTCGGGGCTGACAGTGAACTACGAGGCACTCGATGCAAAGGTGACGAATCAGCAAATCCTTACGCCGTTCGGGCATGGAGGTAGCGATGATGCGACGGCACCGATTGCCGAACTCTACCTCGGGGTGGACAGGATCGAGGCCCATCAAGCGCTTAATCTGTATTGGAAGTTCGACCAGGCTGCGCCCGTGAAGGTGGAGTGGCAGTATCTCGCAGGCGGGGAGCGATGGCACGGACTGGGGGCAGCGGTTCGAGACAGAACGGATGGGTTTGCGCGCAGCGGGGGGTGGACGCTGGAGTGGCCACGGGACGCGTCACTCAACGCTACGAGTCTGCCGAGTGGGCGCTACTGGTTGCGTGGGCGGGTCACACCATCCGCGCTCACGGAGGTTGAAGTCAAGTCTGATCGAGCCTCAAATATTCCTGCCTTCGGTTGGCTGACTGCGTTGGTGACTAACGCAGGAGAGGCCACTCTGCTGCAAGCCGATACAGTGGAGCCAGCCCACTTCACGCAAGCGTTGCCGCCAGGCAAGGTGACGCAGGCGCTGGACGCGCCAGCCGGCCTGGAAGGGGTCACTCAGCCGTGGCCTTCGTATGGTGGACGCGCGGTCGAGTCTGCGGCGGCATTCTATGCGCGGGTAGCCAGACGCTTGCGGCATCGTGATCGTGCTTTGAACAACGTTGACATGACCACCTTGTTAAGCGAATACGATCCAGGCCTTCGTGAAATGACGGTACTGGATCCTAGGCCGACTGAGGATGGCTCGTTGGCGCAGACGATTGTAGTCATGCCGCGCATTGGGGATGGGCTAGATCCACGCCGGCCCGCCTATCGGAGTGATCGATTAAAAGCCCTCGCGCGCTGGTTGATGCAGCGCGGGTCGCCGTGGTTGCACGTGAGTTGCGTGAATCCAGAGTATGTCGACGTGACCGTCAGTTGGACGATCGAGTACGAAGCGGGGGTCAGCTACGCGCTGGGCGAGGCACGCGTAACAGCGGCACTAGAACGGGCGTATGTGCCATGGCGGCAGCCGGATGACGACAACTCCGTGATGGTGCTGGGCCGCGCGATCTCGCATGCTGGCGTGCGGGAGGTGATACGGCATGTACCTGGGGTGAAAACCGTGACGGGTGTTCGATTGAACGGTGATGCCGAGCACGATGCGGTTCCGCGTGCCAATCAGATTG
The DNA here is from genome assembly GCF_046534765.1 of Burkholderia sp. SIMBA_062. Classification (NCBI taxonomy): domain Bacteria; kingdom Pseudomonadati; phylum Pseudomonadota; class Betaproteobacteria; order Burkholderiales; family Burkholderiaceae; genus Burkholderia; species Burkholderia sp. SIMBA_062. The sequence continues at coordinate 22,425 of NZ_JAWRYD010000053.1, read as the reverse complement.
GCGTGATCCGCTGCATCCCGCGCGAGTATGACTGCGTCTCGGTGGCGTGGCTGGGTACGGACAAGTCCCGTTGGGGCAAAGCGGAACTAAGGGCGGATGGGCAACAACAGGTCGTGTTGCAAGTGACGCTTCCCAAGACAGATGCGCGGAACGACGTAAATGCATCGAACGCGAAAGTCACATTGGTGGACTGTGATACCGGGGAGCCACTCTATAGCGGTGGTGTTAGCGAATGCGGAGCGCGTGTAGGCGTTTTGACAGGGCAAGACACTGTGTCGCAGGTGCTTGTGGACAATTTCGAAGAAGCACGTGAGTCCGTGCCAGCGAACACGATTGTGCGTAGCTTTTTCATATATGCCGGTACAGGCGCAGCGGGCGTGAAACGAATCGGCGCGGCGATCGAACTGACGGTGAACTCATCGCACGTCACGCTGTTGTCCGCGCAGGTGCAGCAAAGCGTACGGCTGTCGGTGCATCCGGTAGTGAGAACCTGAGTTAGCGCGTGTCCGGCAAGCGAGAGAGCTGAGAACTGGTCAGCGAGCGCTCGAACATCGACCGAGAACGGGACAAGAATCATCATGGCGGATATTTCGGCAGTAAGTGAGCAGGAACAGGGCTTCATCCATTTCGACGCATTGTGGTCAATCGTACAGGATGCGATCGCGGTGTATGGCGGGAAGTGGTGGACCGAGCGCGGTGAGCACGATCCGGGGGTCACACTGTTGCAAGCGATCAGTTTTGCAGTATCGGATCTCGCATATCGGCATACATTGCCCTTGAAAGACTTGCTGACTCCCGAAAGCCGGTGGCAGGCAGAGTCGCATGTGCTTGGGGATCAACCCATTACGAACCTAAATCATCAAGGTGGGATTTTTGCACCGGAGTTTGGACCAGAATGGGCGCTGACGTGTGGTCCGGTCACACTCGACGATTATCGGCGCGGGGTGCTTGACCTCAGGACAGGATACGGGGTCTTTTGTTTCCGGGATGTGCAGATTGCGCGGCTCCGTTCTAAGGAACAGTATGCATATACCTATGACGAGAAAAGCTACACGTTTCAGTTTGCCTCGAAGCAGAGCGATCCCAGAGACATCCGGCACGTAGCGGGCGGATACCAAATGTGGGTGACCTTGAACGCAGACGTGGATCCTCAGGATGCGCGTGAGGTATTAGTATCGTATCTGAAGGAGAACAGAAATCTGTGCGAGTGGGAAATCACACGCATCACTTTCGTCGGCCGTGTGCCGCTCATATCAGCTAAACAAAGCTTCAAAATGGTTTTGGAACTCGAGGACGATACGCCGCACGCAAAAATGGCGGAGGTGATCGCCGAGGTGGTGCTGGCTGCCGACGACTGGCTACTGCCATGGGCTGTGCGCGATACTGCGCGGCGCCGCATTGAGCAAGGCGAGCAGGCCGAAACGATCTTTGATGGGCCGAAATTGACGAATGGCTGGATCGTACGCATGCCTCCGGTCTTGGTTTCGGAAGACGGACAATTCCCGAGGCGGGAATTGTGGTTGCGGGATCTGGGACTTTCCGTGATGGGCGTACCCACCATCAAGAGTGTGCAATGGCTCGGTACGGATGATAAACCGCTGTCAACAGCGTCCCTGTGGGTTGACAAGAACCAGCACGGGTATTTGTGGTTGAAGTGCGATGGCACGCTGGATCAATCTTGGGACAAGTCACTGCTGGTGCGAAAACGTGGCCAACCAATTCAGATCAAAACTGACGATGTGCAAGATGCGTTGGATCGCAAGCAAGCAATGCGCGGGGAGGACAAACAGCAGCACGCGGAACCGCGCAAGATAGATGTGGGTCGATACCGGCACCCCGGGTATTACCAAACCGCCGGCGGTTTGTTGCCATCGGTGTATGGGTTGCAGCAGGAAGCCGATCGACTTGAACAATCGGCGTGCCAGTTGATCCAGTTTCTGAGACCGTTTGAGCAGATGTTGGCCGATACGGCAGATCAGTTGGACCAGTTGCCGAAGCTACTCGCATTCGATGGAAGGGATCCGTGTGCGCGAGTGTGGGGCGCCGCTGATTGGCCGAAGTCCACTGAAGATCCGCTGGCGAGTGGTCAGACTAGTCGCGTATTCGCTCAACAGCGAGATAAAGCTACTGTCCTTGATAGGCTGAACGACCATGTTAAGAGCAGTGCAAAAGACCCTGAAAAGGAGCTGGAGATTCTGAATTATCTTCTCGGCTACTTTGGTGAAAAGAGGGCCGAGCGCACCTTGCTGGCAGCAGAGGAGAAGGAGTTTTGCTCCGTTCAGCAGGGCTTTTTGCGGCACATTACTCGAGTCGGATACGAGCGAGCAGCGATCAGTATCAGCAAAATTTCTGCATTGCAACGGCGAATTTCTGCGAGATTGGGGATTGGGTCGAAGCTGTTTGATGAGCAGCTACAGCATGGCGATGTGTCGCTTCCGGACAAGATACCGTTCTTTGTTATTGAAAACCACGAGTTGTTGCCGTCTCCGCCTTCGCTGACCGATGTAAGCAACGAAGATTGGCCGCAATCTCAAACACTTGTCGGAACGCCGACATGTTCTATCTCGAATAATGGGCGCGATAAAGATAAGAAAATTCTTTCAATGAGGTTGAAAGGTGCGGCAGCTCAATCGTTAAAAGTTGGGCAATTGATTGAGATTAGACAGATACCCGTCTCACAGGTTGGTAACCGTTTTGACAGTGAGCCAATTTTAGCGATCGTGATTCACGGGATAGCAAAAGAAACCGAATCGGTAACCGCAACCATTTATCTTGATGAACATGCACGCTTGGAACGAAGTCTCAAATCACTTGAAAATGTATCAACAACGTGGAATTGGAGGTTTAGCCGGACATGGCTGAGCCCCATTGTTTATGATTTTAAATATCAAACTGCACCGACTTCACCGAAAAGCCCAACGGTGACCCTGAAAGTTGGGCCGTCGTTTCCCGTCACGCTCGGGAAGGATGATCAGCTGTTGTGTCGACCGAAGGCACGTTGGCACATCTTGTCAACGCCGGCGGAGCTCCACGGCAGCGACATAAATGGGCTTCCCGATATCGTGATGAGAGTTGAAAAAATCGATATAACTCATGGAACGATTGACGTGACGTGGATCGCTTCCGGGAAGCTCCCGATAGTGGCTGAAAGTGGGAAGGGCGATAAGCCTAATCTCACATCTGAGCCAGTGGAATGGCCAACAATAGACGCCCACAAGTATGGCTGGGCAGTGCCCTACAGCGACGACGCCTTCGCGTTCACGGTGAGCGTTGTTTTTAATCGAAAGTGGCTCAAAGACCGAGGCAATTCGGTCGAGTTGAATGAGTGGATCAAGAAAATTGTTCGGGATGAAGTGCCGAGTCATCTGATGGCTCGAATTTGTTGGCTGGATGAAGATGCATTTTCGACCTTTGCAAGTGAGTACCGCGCATGGCAAGATAACGGTCGTCCAGTAGGTGATCGTTCATATTCATTGTTGAGATTTTTAGGAATTGGTCAACGCCCGGCGGACGCGCGGACTGGAATTGGGTTTGTTCAAGTGGCAAAATCGAGTGAAGCGCAACTCATAAAAAAAATGACCGATGGTTATCCGAAACCGTATGTCGATGCACAAGTTGTATACGTGGCGTAATTGGATGTATTGACGTGAAATTTTGATGGCGAAATTGATGTGAATTTTGCCTATCCTGTTCGCGCCAAATATAGGTGATTGTCACGTCTAAGGAGGCATTAATTAAAAGATGTCCGCGCCGCGTCAGTTGCATGAAGACTTGCGGAGTTGAGATAATTTTTATGCCCAAATTGATTTGGCACCTCAATCCGATTTCCTGTAATGTCGAGTTGAAGATGTGCAGTAGATGCACCGTGGCAAATCTGCGGCGTGGATGATTAATGGTTCTTTGAAAGTGGATAACCATTCCTCATGTGAAGGAGTGGACGTTCTTGTGGCTCGCCCACGCCTGGATCGGGGTGCCATCGTCCGAGAAAGAACCTTGGCTTGTCGGTCGAACTTATGGTTTCGATAAACGTTTCGATTACTTCGTACCTGAGTAGGTGTTTGCGATTCTTCGAGAACGCCGAGTGAAGCCGCGTCTTCGATCCGGACTGACGAAACAGTGGGTTGCGTGTAGTTGCTCCATCAGCATGCGCGCTCCCTGAATACCGAATAAAAATGTGCGTAAGAACTTCTGACGCGCATTCAAGGCCGTGGCTGCTGTCTGTGTAGGTCGAGCTGGGCACCCCATTGGCATAAAAATGAATTGTGCTTTGCGATTCTGATTCATTGTGGTGGCGTTTGATTTGGGAGGGTATTGAAATGAGTGGAAATGTAAATTCCGACGAACTTGAGAATCTAAAGGATAATTTCAAGAAGAAGTGCATTCCTCTTGAGGGGGATTTCATCAAATTGATTGATTTGGTGTCAATGGGACCCGAGTTGGGTGATGGATTGGCCCGTAGCGCAGATGACGAGGTGCTGGAAATTTCACTCGCGATTGCAAGCGGGCTGAAGGGAAAGGCATTGGCTGACAATACCCTAGGATTGTCTTGTGCTTGCAATGGGGGGATGACAACGGAAAATGGTCCACTTGCTGTTCAATGTGGAAACGAATTTGATCTGAATAATTCTGGATTATCGCTAAAATTATTTGATCCACTCAATGTGACGAATGAAGAGCTATCCGTAAAATTGGGTAAAGGTCTATCGTGCAGCGATACCTTTAGGCTCGATCTGGATTGTCAAGCGTTTCGGGTTGACGAAAATGGTGTGTTGCATCTTCGATGCAAAGAAAATGGGGGGCTAAAAATAGTTGACGGGTGCGTGGTTATTGATATGAATGTGACGTAGCAAAATAATTCGGAGGTCAATTATGAAGACGCGGGAAGATTTCATTAATGCGCTGAAAAATAATTTCAAAACGGGGGCCACTCCTACGGAGGCGGATTATATGGCGCTAATTGAAATGGCGGCTGTTGGCCTAAAAGCTCTTGGGGTGCCTGTTGATTCACTTGATCCCACAAAAGCAAGAGTTGGTGCTGGGCTGAAATACGCAAATGATAGGAAATTGACTCTCCTCTTGGCAAGCAAGAGCGGGTTGGCGTTAGACGGCGGATTGAAGATTATTGGGGGGGCGGGAATTGCTGTCACGGAGGCTGGAGTCGGTCTTAATGTGAAGGCTCCACTTACGGTTGATAGTGATAAGCCCCTCCGGTTAAATTTCAATCCCCCTCTTGAATTGCAACGGAGCGGTACTCCGGAGAAAGTTGGCCTTGGTGTGAAGCTCGACAAGTCTGGAGGGCTGGCAGTCGGCGACCATGGTCTGAAAATAAATCTTGACGAAAATTACTCCGGCCTGAAGATTGACGGGAATATACTTAAGATCAAGTGCGCTACGGGGGAAAATTTACTTACCATCGGTACAGCTGGCCTGCAGCTTACGGAAGTTGGTTTGAATAAGCTCAAAACTAATTTAATGGAATTGAGGTCGGCGTGTGACGCGCTCTTGACATATAAAACAAGTGACCCCGCTGGCGCGCCGAGTGATGAGACGTTGAAGATTCCGTTGACAGGCGCGCTGCAGCATACCCTGAAAAGAGCTTTGGATGCAGCTAGTATGGGTAGTGGTGAGCTCCTGGGTTGGTCGCGTTACATTACAAAACACCTTGAGGATGCACTAAACGTAGCTGTTACTCAGTACAGGCAGCTCAATACAGACGCGGTGCTCAATGAATCTCGCCGATGGAGCGGAATATTGGCGCGCGCGTTGAAGCAAGCGTACGACTTGGGTAATTCCGCTGGTGCCTCGGCTGGTTCCTCGTCTGGCTATTCGACCGGCTATTCGAGCGGTTCCTCGGCTGGTTCCTCGTCTGGCTATTCGACCGGCTATTCGAGCGGTTCGTCGGCAGGTTCCTCGTCTGGCTATTCGACCGGCTATTCGAGCGGTTCCTCGGCTGGTTCCTCGTCTGGCTATTCGACCGGCTATTCGAGTGGTTCCTCGGCAGGTTCCTCGTCTGGCTATTCGACCGGCTATTCGAGCGGTTCCTCGGCAGGTTCCTCGTCTGGCTATTCGTCTGGCTATTCGACCGGCTATTCGAGCGGTTCCTCGTCTGGCAGTCGTAACGGAAAGGAAAAAGTACAGAGAGAGATAATTCACGCAATCAAAGATGGTTGGATCGGTAGTGGCTTTAGCTCGTCTTCTTTGCCGGATTTCAATGGAAATTGGTCGAAAGCTAGTCAAAAATGTATCGCGAGTGGACCTAAGGATGGTAATCATTTTACTTGGGATGAGCGTGGCCACTATGCCTACCATTTATCTTATAATTTGTTTCATGTTCAAGATGTTCTTAAAGATTGATGAATATTTTATTGTGGGTAACTCAGGAATGGCGACACGCCAAGGCGCGGAGTCAGCGATTATGTTAATTTGTTCTAGCCAGAACAACGTATCGGGGCGCACCTCGACTATCTGTCACGCACAGCATTCGCATGGTGAGATTGTCTGTAGCAGGCTGCTGCGTATCATGTTGGCTTCCAACCGACCTCGAGCTGTGCTTCGCGACATTGATGCAAGGCACGCGAAGCTGAATGCGGGTGAGCTTATCGCGTGCAACGACTGCGGCTGGTCCTCGGTCGTTCAGCGCTTTCGGATGACTCTAGCGTCACCGCCGAGTTGCGTCCGCGGGACACGGGAGTGCCCATGAGAAAGTTGATCCTTCGCAACGGCCAGTCTCCCGGCGACATCCTAATGCTGACCGCAGCCGTGCGCGACCTGCATCGGTTCTACCCTGGCAGGTTCCGGACCGACGTGCGCACGCCGTCCCCGGATATTTGGATGAACAACCCCTACATCACACGCCTCGTCGATGCCGATCCAGCAGTCGAGACGATCGATTGTGAATATCCGCTGATCAATCGTAGTAACGACACGCCGTACCACTTTCTCCACGGCTTCATTGAGCATTTGAACGAGCGGCTCAAACTGGAGGTGCGTCCTACAGAATATCGCGGCGACATTCACCTTTCAGGCCTCGAGAAGAGCTGGATTTCCCAGGTACACGAAATTGTCGGCAGGCCAATTCCATTTTGGATCGTAGTCGCGGGTGGCAAGTACGATTTCACGGCCAAGTGGTGGGATCCTCTGCGCTATCAGGGCGTTGTCGACCATTTTGCTGGGCGCGTGTTGTTCGTCCAAGTTGGAAGTGACGACCATTTTCATCCGAGGTTGCGCGGAGTCGTCGACCTGCGTGGCAAGACGAGTCTTCGCCAGCTGATACGTCTCGTTTACCATTCGCAGGGCATTCTATGCCCCGTCACGATGATGATGCATATGGCAGCCGCAGTCGAATGCCGGCCCGGCATGCCGCATAATCGACCGTGCGTCGTCGTCGCGGGAGGTCGCGAGCCGCCGCATTGGGAGGCGTACCCACATCACCAGTTTCTACATCGCGTGGGCGCACTGCGCTGCAGCGATAACGGTGGGTGCTGGCGGGCACGTGCCATCCCACTTGGCGATGGCGACGAGAAGGACGCGCCGGAGCACTGCTGCATCGACGTGGTCGGCACGCTACCACGCTGTCTGGATCTGATCACGGTAGCGGACGTCATTCGCGCGATTGAGCTCTACTTCACCGGCGGTGCGGTGTCTTATCTCACGTCGGAGGAGTGGTGCAGCGTAGAGGACATCATTTTGGCTAGCTGAACAGAGCTCATAGCGGTTGCAGCGCGGTGGCCGGGGCGCAACGAGCTGGTGAGCGGCCAAGCGTTACGGCCGATAGAAATCGGGCGGATCTGGTTTTCACAACAGTTGTTGTTGATCGGGACGTTCGGGTCATCGATACGCCCGAAGAAGCAATGGCCAAGGAATTGGAAAAGGCCGGGTTATCTCGACGTTGCACATGATTCTTGAGACCACCCGTTCGAGGAGTGTCGCCGCGGGGTGCTTGACCTCACGAAAATGAAAGGTGAGTTCATCATTCGAGACGTACTGATTGTGCGGCTCCGCTCTGAGGAGCAGTCCGTAAGTCGGCATGCTCGTATGCCGTACTGGAAGCGGCGTTTGAATCCGACTAATCTGCTGTATGGCGCGAATCAATGGAGGCAAAGGCAACAATGAGCGTATTAGGTCAATTGCGGTTCCGACTGCGGGCGCCGGCCAGCACGGCGGATGTGCTCCAACAACGCTGCAGCACATGGTTTCACTCGCAGCTGCGCGCACCGCTTGACACGCTGCTTGCCCCCCTCGATGAAGCGTCTGGCGGGAGATTGCACATCGACCGCCTGATAGTCGATGTCGGCGAGATTCCGTTGTCGCGGTTCGAAGCGGTGATGAGCGAGCGAGTGCTGGCGGAGATTGCCCGGCAGCTACGCGCGTACCTGTCAGAGCAACAGATGGATGCACGTCGACAAGACCGGCAGGATGACCGGTCGGACAACGCTCCGGCCGAGCAGTTGGCGTTGCATAACACAGCGGCCCAAAGGGAGGGAGTAACGGATCGTGATCACGCACTCCGTCCTGGATTCGCACAGCTATTGCGCTTTCTGGACACCGGTTACGGAAGCGACCCGCAGGTATGGACCGACAGAAGCCAGCGCGATCGATGGCTCACGGACATGCTCACTACTGCCGAAGCTGGGCCGCCGCGCGTCGAACTGGCATTGCGCTGCCTGGCACCACGGGCGCGCCAGCGTCTGATTGCGACATTTTCCGAAACGGCGCTGTCGACGCTGATGAGGTGGCTGGTGGCACCGACGCGTCTGCCAATCCCAGCACCCTTGAATGAGCCGATGTGGTGGTCACTGATTGCTCTCTTCACGCTTCAGCAGCATCACATTGCGACGCAGGCGGTGCTATCACGCATACCCTCCGTATCGTCAGTGTCGTCCGAATTGGCCGTATCGCCGTTGCTCAATGAGTACGCAGCGGCACGGGGGTTTGACCACGAAGTGACACTCAATACATGGTTCACGAGGCTGCTGGCCGAGCCGTTGCCAGCACCGCTACGTGCGCATCTGTCCGCGTGGCTGCGCGAACCGGTGTCGACAAACCCGATAACGACGCGTCTCGGCTGGTTGTCCTCGCGCGTCCGCCAGCAATTGGAGGTGGTGCTTGGTTTGCCGACACCACATCTAATGGAAAACGTCAACTGGTCGCGGAAGGATGCGTTAGGCGATACGGGAAGTGACGCGGTAGCGGTACGTCGCCTACCGGACGCACGTGCGCATGCCGAGGCGACGCAAGATATGTTGACACTCCCTGCCTCCGGAACACAGCCCCGCCTGCCCGATGCAGCGCCGTGGCCCGTGGCAAATGCAGGCTTGATATTACTGTGGCCGCTCCTGCCACGATGGTTCAACACCCTGGGTCTGGTCAATGACGGTCGCTTCGTGGATGACGCCGCACGCTGGCAAGCGTTGGGTTGCCTGGACTGGCTCGCGTGGGGCGACCCGGAGCTCGCCGAATGGCGTACGCCGCTGAGTCGCTGGTTGTGCGGGATCCCATGGGACGCACCGTTCGATCCGCAACCTGTGTCAGCCGAGCGGCAGGACGACCTCGATACGTGGCTAACGGCGACGTTCGCTGGCCTGCCACTGCTGAACCGGTGCAGCGTGGGCGATCTGCGGGCGTTCTTTTTTCAACGAGCCGGTACGCTCAACGAAGTGGAGGACCACCTGACGCTGTCGGTCGAACCGGATGCAACTGACGTGCTGTTACAGGGCTTGCCGTGGCCCCGCACGCAGGTGGTTTTGCCATGGCTGCCGGGGCCGCTTGCGATCGATTGGCCATGATCAGATGCCCAGACAACAGGAGCGTGTGACTGCACTACGGCGAACTGGCAATGTATTGCACGAATATCAGGTGAATTTTTGATGAACGCTGATCTGAATCTGATTACAGGACCTCCGGTCCGGACGACACGTACAAAGCGCGCTCAGCAAACAGCCGAGCCATGGGCAGAGCTTACTCCCTGGCTCGCAATCATCGACGATCTGCTGCAAAAGCATCTGGCTTGCCAACAGCAGCGCGGCGATGATCGCTTTGACATCCAAGGCATTCTGCGGCCGTCTGAAGCGCTCGATACGCCGGTCTCGTCGCTAGACTGGCTCATTACCGCGCACACCGACCCACCGATCGCCTTTCCAGTCGCGACCGGGCGACTGGCACACGTTGTCAAACAGTTTGCGCTATCGCCGGTGGAGGTAGGCGCCCTGATGCTGAGCTTGCTGCCGTTGTTCGAGCCGCGCTACGGCGCGATAATCGCGTACCTCCAGGGTGAGGAGCCAGGCAATTGGCCGTCCATCGATTTTGCCTGCCTGTTGTTGACTCGTACCGCGTCTGAGCGCGTCGCCCTGCGTGCAGCCCTATGGTCCCACGAAGCTCCGCTGCGCCGCCACGGCTTGGTATTGTCCGCGGAGCGTTCGGGCCGCGTATCGCAGCGCGACGACGCTGTCTACTTGCGGCCGTCGGAATCGGTATTTCTATATCTGACCGGACAACCGCAAATTCTGCCGAAAGCGCTCGTCGACGTCGGGGACTGGTTGACGCCGGCTGGCCCGGATCCGCGCGTCGGTTTGCCGGACTGGCAGGCGTTTGGGGATCGTCTGGCAGACTGGTGCTGGGGCAAGACAAGATCAGCCACACCGATCGTCTTGCTGCAGGGCGGGCATGGTCGCGAATCATTGCTGGCGTACCTGGCGGCCGAAGCCCATACGCGTGCATTCGTCATGAATCTGGAGATGCTGCCGGATGACGAGCCTGATGCATGGCCGGTCATACTCGCGGCATTGCACGTGACGCGCTTAACGGGCGCCACGCTGGTCTTGCGGCAATTCGCCGCCTTCGAACTCCGCTATCCGCGACTGCTAGAAGCGCTGGACGGTCGAGTCGCGAATCATGGCCAACCGGTGATTGCGCTGACGAGTGAGGCCGAGTCGGTTCGTGGCTTTGCGGGCTTGCCGCGACTGCGGCTGAGCATGCCGGCACGTTCGCACAACGCGGATGTGTTGCTCGTTGCCGCAGGCCTGGCCGACGTTGGCCACAAGTCGGATACATCGCAATTAAGTGCCATGCTCGCACGCACGCGGATCAATCCGGATGTGCTGACACAAACGGTGTCCGAAGCGGATGGATACCGTCAGCAACGCGGCACGGCCCAGCACTTGTCAGAGCTGGACGTATATACGGCACTGCGAGTGCGGGCGCAACAGCACTTCGGGGCACTGGCGCAGCGGATCGAGCCGCGGCGGCGTTTGGACGATCTGATCGTCGGCGAGCCCCTGCTTGAACAGCTGCGCGAGATTCTGGCGGCAATGCGCCAACGTGAAACTCTGCTCGAGCAAGGGTTTGCGGCTAAGATCGCCTATGGCACCGGGATCAGCGCGTTGTTCTACGGCGATTCGGGGACTGGTAAGTCAATGGCAGCGGAAGTACTGGCTGCGGAAATGGGCCGAGACCTGATTCGGGTCGATTTGTCGACGGTGGTGAACAAGTACATCGGCGAGACCGAAAAGAACTTGTCGAAAATCTTCGACATGGCGACGGCCGACACGGGTGTGTTGCTGTTCGACGAAGCCGATGCGCTGTTCGGAAAACGCAGCGAAGTGAAAGACGCCCACGATCGACACGCCAACATTGAAGTGTCGTACCTGCTTCAACGATTGGAACACTACCCGGGGCTCGTGGTGCTGTCGACCAATAACCGCGGGCATCTTGACGACGCGTTCACTCGGCGCTTGACGTTCATGACGCGTTTCGAATCGCCGGACGCGACGCTGCGCGAGCGAATGTGGCGGTCAATCTGGCCGCAGCATGTGGCCGTGTCCGAGGACATCGACTGGACACACTTTGCACGGAACGTGGAATTGACGGGGGCCGGAATCCGCAACGTGGCCCTCCTGGCGAGCTGGCTGGCGGCGGAAAGGGAGCGGGAGGTGCGAGCATCGGATATCGAACGGGCGATTCGACGAGAACTGGGCAAGACGGGGCGAATTATGCCGCGGCTGTAAAACATCTAAAGTCATGGGAGCCACGCGCTGGTGTGGCATATAACTGAATCGTACATCCGGAGCGGGAAGCGACTGCGCAAGGAGCACGATGTTGCGTAGATCCACAGGTGGTCGCGGACCGGAACAACCATGGTAACTAAGCGAAGCGAATCGTCATCGGAAGAGTCTGGGCAGAGTAGCAGTGCGAGTGACCGCGAGACGGAACAGGGGCAGGAGCTGGAGCTGAATCTAATGGCGACCACCCTGGGCGTAGATGAAAAGCTTCTGGAGCTGAACGATGAGATTAAAAACGCAATCGAATTGTATTTGCCTGGCAGTAGTATTCAAATACGATTCGACATTCCAGATAAGTCTGATCCGCCGAATGATCCAACGTTATGCGTATTCCTCTACGATATACAGGAAGATCTCGAACTTCGACACGGGCAGTCCAGGATGTATGACGTAACTTCCCAGCGGTTTGCTCCTGGCCAGGTGAGCGTTCGGTGCTGTTATTTGATCACATATTGGGAATCGAGAAATATTCCTGATACGCATATGGGCCCTCGTAGCCAAAGTATGCTTGTAATGAATTTGGTGCTTAATGCACTTTTGAATCTTAAGCTGCCGAATATTGCCCCGACATTCAAGAGAGTCATTGCGCCATCAGAACATTTATCAAGCTTGGGTAATTTCTGGCAAGCACTGGGCAACAAACCCCGACTTTGTCTGAACTTTGCGGTGACGGTACCTATTGCGCTACGGGGGGCAGCGGAAGAGCATGTCGTACCGGTGATGTTTCCCAAGGACGAACTTGTCCTGCTCGGTAAAACTGGCGACACGCAAAGTCCGGCAGAGCACGTAGCGAAAGAGTTGCTGGCCACTCTGGTCAGCGCGTTGCAACAGGCGGGCCAGCAATTGAATCTGCCGCTGGAGCCTGCGATGTTTAAGGCGCAACTGGATTCGCTGAAAATTGCATGTTCGCTGGCCACCAACGGAAAATTACCGACGGAGAGATCTCGCACGGGAGGATCTTGGGATGTGCGGGTCTCTGGAATTCTGGCCCCAGAGCTGAAATCGTATGCGACGACTACGATCAACAACTGGAAACAAATGACACCGCATTCGGATTTCAAGATTGAGCAAATCGATACAACTGGTCTAGCGGAGCTTCTAGTACCACCAGTGAGTTGAACCGATGCTACTTGATCTCCATGATAGGAGAATGCGCTGAATAGATCTTTTATAGGAGTAGCGATAGGACTACATAGAGTCAGCGTGGGACACGGTTGATCGCTTCACGAAGCGAAAAAGCAGGAGGATTTCCAGGTGGATGGGCTGGATGGCGTGCGTCGAGCGCGCTACAGGCCCCGGTGGAAAAGGCCGAAATCGATGCCGAACATACATATCACACAGTCCGTGACCGCGGCACCGTATAGAGGGCCGGTTGACGTCGTAGGGAAGGACTCGGGATGTGAAAACGCGCGGCTGATCTATTGAATATGCGAATCCGTTGAGTGGGGCCGGAATGGAACGGACAAGGACGTGCGGCGAAAATTATACAAAATTCCAAAAATGTGGCCGCAGGCCCAAGAGGGACCGCTGCGGATTCGATTGATTACGAGAGTTCTGACTTTCCAGAATATGCAGCTTGGCGTAGTAAGGATCACTACGTGGATTAACTCTTACGATTGGCGATGGGCGGTGGGCGAATCGCAATTCTGTCCACGAAGCACCAAGCCTCAGATTCGAGTGGCTGGAAGATGCTGCGGCCATTCTCGTGAAAAATGCATCGGGCGATGCTGTGGATTATAGCGAACTCGATCGTCGAAATTCTCAGGGAATTGTGTTCTGCGGAAAAAATAGCCCGCCTTGCCGGGGAGGATGAACCTCACGACACGATATGAAAGATTAATAGCCGGCTGAGCCCGACGCGACACAGGCGCTGCCAGAGGCGTCTATTCGGCTGCCGGTGCGTTGGAACGCTTTAAGCGGCGATGCGTGGGAAGCAGATAATGGACGTTGAGAAGGGAATTTTCTGAATGGGAGAAAGTAAATGAGTGACCTACAGTCTGAAAAGAAGGTACCGAACGTCAAGCGACCGAAAGCGACAGATGACGACGTTGAAGAGGTGCCGTCGCGAACATCTTTCCTTCACAATCCAACGAATCCGGTTGACTCGCGCGCGCTGGATATTTTCCGGAACTCGATGCTGGAGAGTCTTCCAAAATGGGAAGAATATATTTTAGACGGCCGGAATAGAAAATTAAATATCCGAGGGCTGGATGACCTACAAAATGAGTTGGTAAATTTGACGAAAAAATACGGAATCTTGATTGGTATTGACAAATTTGTTGATGACACTTGGGTTTTTATAGAAAAATCAAGAAAAGCAAAAAGCATATTCGACAACGCCGATGGCGATCTAAAAGATATAATCGAAACAAGCGAGGCAACTCTAAGCGCGATTGCCAATGCGTTAACTTTATCAACAACAAATATAAATCAAATATATGAAGTTTTCCATCATGGTTACTGGGGCGAAGTTAGACTGAACCTGGAAAACAAGCTGGCATTGGGCGCGATCGAATCGCTAGCACATTTTCCGGAAAAGGCTACGACGGCAGATCATGAGCAGATGCGATTGGATATGATTGAATATGGAAAACGCGCCTTGGCTGATTCATCAATGGAACTTCGAAGCGCGGCAAAAAAAGTAATAGAGCTGGAAATTAGCTCATTGAGAGAACGCGCTAGCAAAAGCTGGAAGGAAGCTGCGGGAGAAATGATGTGGGCTGCGGTCGTACACCAGGAAGATCTTATTTACGACTTTAGAGATACTACCCTGGCGAGGACCTATCACGTAGACATGGAACCAGTAGCGGATGCGATCGACGTGGGAAGCTCACTGCTTGATAGAGCGCGCGGGATTCTTGAATGGGCGGCTAACGAAGTTTACCATCCGAATTCCAAGCTGGTGGAGATACTCGAAAATCCACCACAAGCGGTGGCTAAAGGGCTTCATAAAGTGAACAAGAGGTTAATGGAATTAGATAGAAAGGTATATAAATTCAATGAAAATAGTCTTGATGCGGTAGGGCGAACAGGACATGCAGCGTGGAAAGGTCTGGGTACGGCGACGGCGAAAGTGGGAAATTTTGGAATTAAAGCATCGACGAAGGTGAGAGACGTGCTTACCATGGACGGAATGGCGGCTATAGCGGAAGGAATGTCAAAAATTCCAGACGCTGCACGAAGTCACTACGCGAAAGGTAACGAGTACTTGAGGAGGTCGAATAACAGGGATTTTACGAAATTCAAGATATCCAAGGGCAAGATGAAGTTATTTTTCTCGCACCCTAGCATGGATGATAAGGAAATGAACGCCGCAATACGATCAGCACTAGTGCCATTATCATCAGCGATACAAAGGCTTGATCTTGCCGCGACAGAGTTTATTTCTTTCGTTAAGGAGTCTAAAAAATCAATAAAATTATCAAAAAAAAATCACGCTCAACGAGCCGAGAGAGCGCGAAATATATTGAACCTGAAAAGTCTGGGTAGAGAGAAGGCAGCTATAGCAGCCATGCAGAAGGCTGAAACACCGGAGGCGAAGCGCAATATTCTGATCGAGATTGCACTCTGGGCGGCTGTGGATGAGGTAAAGGATACCCTGAAAAAAGGCGGGAAACCGGCACGCAGACAGACGGATGACGGCTCAGCTACTCCGGTTTCGCTTCAGGCTGTCGCGCAGAACCTACGAAGAAGCGTAGATCTAGCGGAAGGGCAGGTTACCGAAAGCGCGTTTATTGCTGAAATGGAGGCAGTGGAAAATAATATCCCGCCAAATAGACGCTCTTTGGCGGAAGAGAAGCTGGATAAGCTCGCCGAGAAAATTAAGCCAGAGATACACGGAGGCTCGATGGCCATTACCTTTCTCAGAGAGGCCGCCGAGGCTGCGGACAAATCCGACTATAAGGCGGCATTGGAAAACGCTACAGCGGCAAAGTATCAGCTCGAATTGATAAAGGCTGCAATCAAGGTGGAAGTTTCTGACGCGGCGGGTGCATCATTAAATAACTTTACTCGCCGCAACCTTGGAGCAAAGGGGGTGGGATCGTGGGCACATGAAGAAAAAACGGCATATCTGAAAGAGCATCCGGAGGCGGACCCGAAGGCCGTTGATCGTGCGATGGCGAAGGTGCGCGGCGAGATAGCGCTTGCCTTGGTGGATAAGGACGACGATCCAAACGGGGTGTTGATGGCGAGAAGGATTGAACTGGCGATCGAAGAGGCCGAGAACGACGCCATCCTATACCCACCAACACCCGAACAAATATTGAACCAATCCCTACCGCCAATGGAATACCTGTTCCAGTGGGCCGAGAAAAAAATGAGCACTGATGGAGCATTTCTTGCCGTCATGTCCGGGGTAGGGATGGGTATTGACGCGCTGGAGTATCTGACAACGATTCGCAGGAAGAATATCCTGCGTCCCCGCTTTGGCTGGGTCAAGATACTTGCCTCGCCGTACACGATACTGGCGGGAAGGCACGCAATCTTAAAGGGGGTCAAGCTAGGCGAGGATATCCCGCAGGATGTGCTCGACAATTTTTATACGAGACAGGTTTTTATGCTGGCATTCCGGACATTAACGACTGTTTTGCCGTCCGCAGCTAAATTTTATTTGGCATTCGGCATAACCGCCGCAGGCCTGGTTTCAGGGAAGAGATCCCCTGTGGATTTCGTAAATAGTATTAAAAAGAGGCTTTCATCTGATCTCCTCTTCGCGGGTGGGTATGCGGGTCTAAATCTCGCAGCAATGGAGTATCTGCCTTCGAGCGTCGACGTCGGAATGACGACACCTGAAGATGTGAATTTATCAGCCAGTGACCAGCAGACTCTGACAGCTTTGAATCAATCCAATGTCACCGATTCCGGTACAGATAACACGCCCGACATTCCTGCAGATGAAAATTCAAAACGACCTCCCAAAGTGACCCGAGATACCGGGAGAGGAAATCTGTCCGTGGGAAGTTCAATGCAGGACACCCGAGAAGTGGACTTGGAAGATGAGGCGCTAAATACCAAAAACACAAATCAACTTGCAGACTCTGAGTTGCGGAGAAAGTTTATCGAGCACGAGGTTGATCCCAATCTTATTAATATCCCGATGATAGTTTACTACACTGACCCTATAACTGGAAAATTCGAAAAGAGAACAATAACTCCACTTCAATACGCGACTGGCAGCTTTCTCCCAAAGCATTCTCAAGCTCACATATCCCATGCAATTGCATGGCCGAATAGAATACCTGAACTCCTGAGGAAAGATCTCACGCGCGGGATATTTAATTCGACCGCAAATCGGTTGAGGGCCGGTCATCTGACGGAAAAAAACAGGAGCTTAGGCAGGCATATTCTGGAAAAGATAGCTCGCAACCCCAATGGATCGGGACTACGTTTCGATATAGATAGCGCAATATTTCTAGGGAAACCTCTGAGGCTTTGGAGTTCCATATCGAATAACTGGGGCTACACCCTACCGAATTGCCTTGTTTTTAATAATATCGTATATTTTGAGAATTCAAACATTTGTCCGATTGGTATAAGTAAATTAATAATCGACTCTAAAAACAATAATCTTTCACCTGAAATAAAGCAGGCGTTGCTCGATGGGATGAAGCCAGCTGACATAGAGCTATGGAGAGGAAATACAAGGAATTCTGACGAGATATTTTCGGACATTCATGTATCGTTCGATGAATATTATCAGGGATCTCTAGATACAGCGATCGGTGCGGCATACCGGTCGGCAGCAGCGGAAAATTTTGACGAAAGCGTTGTTAGGCGTTTTTCACCGTTAGCAAATCATGCCGCAACCGAGGAAACCAGAAGGGCGGATGCGCATTTCAGATTTAGATTGATTTACGAGATCGAAGACGAGCGGGTGCGAGATAGATTTCTCTTTGGGACAGCTTTTCCGGGTATCAAGGATATTTATTCGGCCGCGAGGGATGCCCTTAATGAAATATTAATTGAGCATGGTGAGAATGTTATGACGCCAGATACGGAAGTATGGATTGAATTGCCGATATCAGGGAATTTCACCGATGATGGAAAAACGGCAAATAGGAAAAAAGTTAAACTTCTCGACTTGGCACGCGGAGTTCACACAACGGAAAATATTAAAGTATTAGGTTTGGCGAGAGCGGGGGCGCAAGACCCTTGGGTAGACAAGATAGACCCCTTCCCGGAAACAGTGCGAGATATTTTCACATCAGAGAGTAGCAAAGATGTTATTTATCGCACCTTTAGACGGAGAACGCTTGGCGTTACCGATAAGTTGGAAAGTAAATTAAAGGTGCGGTCAAAGAGACTTTCTACGCCGGAGTCAATGGTGTTTCGCAAACTATTGATCAAGGGTAGCATTAATGGCATTTTGGACAGACTTTCCAGCGAACATCCTGAGCTGACGGAGCTAAAAAACGCAGCCGATGGAAAGACGGCCCTTCATCTTCTTCGCTATAATAAAGAAATTATAGGGAACATCATTGCCATCCAAAAAAATAGCGGCGATTTTATTCTGGTTGATATTGCACTAGGAAAAATTATAACGGCTCATTCGCTTAATGAAATTAATGGCGGCACCGACAAAGAAATTGAAGATCATAACAAAAAGATTGAAGCGTTTGTAAGGCCGCACTTGAGGATGAGAGATCAGGCGAAACTTAAATCTAACTCGTTGGCAACGAAAACTTATAAAGCGCACGCAGGGATATTCGTTATTAGTAAAGATGAATTTTCCGTGAGCTGGCCAACCGTTAGTAGTATGAATGCGCTTGGGGTAGGCAAATCTATTGCAGAGTCGTTTAGAGGGACGAGTTCGGATTTATCCGCTAATTCTCATGGACCCGCAGATCAAATATCCGACAAACTAGCTCAAACACAGATTGACTACGCTGAAAAAAATATTGAGTACCTTTTAACCTCGGAGAGCGAGGTGTGGAAGAGAGATGTTGTGACACCCACGAGAGAAATCGTGCAGAACACTCAGCTTGCTATGTTGGGAGTTCCCCCAAATCCGTATACTACACCGATTGGCCTTGGGTTGTCGGCATTGGTAGCTGCTCTTAGTATAGTTGAGGGTGTCCTAGAGGAGGACGTGGATAAAAAATACGAGCACTTTGAATCTGCGGGTTTTGAACTCGTGGCTGCTGGATTGGGGTGGAAGATCGGCGCTGGAGAGCGCGTGGTTAACCGGGTTCGCGACAGCAAGCGCACTAATAAACTGCTGGATAAGCTGACTGATTGGATCGTCGAACATAAAGTCGCCAAGCATACCATTGGCAATATAACAGAGAACACAATAGACAATATGTGGGGTACGCTTGACAACATGATACAGAGAAGTTGGACCGATACGGCAACCGGGAGCAATCCGTGGACGTTTCTTGAAAAATTTCTTCCCCACGACACATTGCCGCAAGGCGAAAGCCGAGACCCAGCTTCCGAGCAATCTCAGAATTACGACGCGGTTCAACTCGCGGACGTCACAAACCATATTCCGGAACCCAATTCGCCGTCAGCTACTGATCAAAGTCGCAGTCAGACTAACGGATATGCACATACCCAATTAAATTCGATCGAGATTCCACTCGACAAAGAAGGAAAACCAGACGCAAAACGAGTGGTTGATGAAGCATTCGACTTGGCAAAAAATCCGGCTTTTCGCAATGGAGACTACTCGGTGATTTATATTTACATATCCAAAATTTATTATTCACATGGCGATGAAGAGTGTCGTTATGCACTTCTTGATATTATTTTTGAAATCCGAAAATTGGGGGGTGGACAATTAAATTTTCTTAATGAATTGGAGCGCAAGATAGAATCAGGGGAAGATTATTGGCCTTACTTCAAGGATAACGCAGCTCTTTTGCAAGAACACATGAGAGCAACGGTTGCGGTTGGGCAAATAAAACGATAGATTCGATAGTCTTGCTTTGTCTTCATAGTGCATTATGCATTTTCATAATGCGGAACGGCATGAGCCATGCATCAAATTGACGAAGACGGCGAGTTTTTTGGCAAGCGCTCGTAGTCGGGCGCGAGCCTGCGAAAGCGGTTGACCCTGGGGGTGCCCCTATGTCCTTCGTCAAGCGTTAGGGGCGGACTTGGGTTGGTAAATGGTGCCGTCGCGCAGCATGGCGAACAGGACGTCGCAGCGTCGCCGTGCCAGCGCGATGAGCGCTTGGTTGTGGCGCTTGCCCTGCTGGATCTTGCGCGAGTAATAGGCCCGTGAGACTGGATCCCGTAAGGCCGCGAAGGCGGATAGGAACAAGGCGCGCTTGAGCACCTTGTTGCCGCGTCTGGATGGATGCTCACCACGGATGGATAAGCCTACCCGCATCCATCACGGTCGACAACGGGTCGGAGTTCGCTGGTAAGGTGCTGGATGCATGGGCCTACGAAGCCGGTGTCACGCTGTCGTTCATTCGGCCTGGCAAGCCGGTGGAGAATGCCTATATCGAGAGCTTCAACGGGCGCTTCCGCGACGAATGCCTGAACGAGCACTAGTTCGTCTCAATGCGTCACGCCAAGAGGCTGATTAAGGAATGGCGTATCGAGTACAACACCGAGCGGCCTCATAGTTCGCTCGGCTATCTGACGCCTGTGCAGTTCGCTCGGGCGCACGATGCAAAGCAGCAGTTTTTAACCTCGGACTCTAACTGCAGTTCGGACTAAAACCGGGGGCAGGTCATCATGAAGAAGAGCCGGTTTACCGAAGAACAGATGGTCACGATTCTGCGCGAGGCGGACAAGGCGCCAGTGGCCGAGGTGGCGAAGAAGCACGGCATCAGCGATGCAGACCATCTACAACTGGCGGCAGCATTTCGGCGGCTTGGAGGCGGCCGACATGAAGCGCTTGAAGCAGCTCGAGCAGGAGAACGCCAGGCTGAAGAAGAGTAAGCGTTGCCCCAGCACCGTCTGTTCATGACGGTTCATAGACGGCAATCTGGTCCCCACCAAAATGTGGTGGGAATCAGAAAAAATGGAAATCAAGGCGCGGGGTCGGCGACCAGGCTCCAGGAATTACACGAAGGAGTTCCGCGCGCAGGTTGTAGCGGAAACGCGAGACCCGACGCGCTCGATGGCAGAAGTCGCGCGCTCGCATGGCCTGAATGCGAACCTTGTGTCGAAGTGGCGGCGAGATCAGGACCGTGCAGCGACACCCGCATCCGCACCCGCCGAATTGTTCCTGCCAGTTCAGATGGCATCGCCGCCGGTACCGGAGCCGATCGGATCGTCGGGTCTGGTCGTCGAATATCGTGGCGTACGCGTCTGTTTCGACGGCAAGCCGGAGACCGATGTACTGAGGCTTGTACTGACGAGCTTGCTGGGAGCGGGTTCGTGATGCTGGGCCTTCCCACCGGGACACGTGTGTGGCTGGCCGCTGGCGTGACCGACATGCGCTCCGGGTTCAACAGCCTGGCCGCGAAGGTGCAGACCGTGCTCGAGCGAGACCCATTCAGCGGCCACGTGTTCGTGTTCCGCGGCCGACGCGGCGATCTGGTCAAGATGCTCTGGTGGAGTGGTGACGGCATGTGTTTGCTGATGAAACGGCTCGAACGCGGCCGCTTCATCTGGCCGCAGGCGGACGGAGGTGTCGTCTGCCTGAGCCAGGCGCAACTGTCCATGCTGCTGGAAGGCATCGATTGGCGTCAGCCGGTGCGCACGGCGGCGCCAACCTCGGCGTTGTAAACCTGCTGGCCGGCGCGTAGACTGCCGGCATGACGACGGCGAACGCATACCCGGACGACATCGAAGCGCTCAAGGCCCTGCTGCTTGAGCGCGATGCCCGCATCGGGCTTCTGGAAGACGTGGTCGAATCGCACAAGGCAGCAACGGCGACGGACAAGGCAGAAATCGAGCATCTGAAGCTGCTAATTGCGAAGCTGCGCCGCATGCAGTTCGGCCGCCGCTCGGAGAAGCTGGACCATCAGATCGAACAACTCGAACTACGCCTCGAAGAGCTGTAAGCGCTCGACACGTACCGTCTGTTCATGAGGGCACGGCACCGGCAATCTGATTCCCATCAGATGTAATGGGAATCAGATTGATGAAGCCAGTGGTGCATGGAAGACGACCGGGATCGAGGAACTACACGAAGGAGTTTCGGGAAGCGGTTGCTGCCGAAGCGAACGATCCGAATCGCTCGATTGCCGAGGTAGCGCGTGCGCACGGCTTGAACGCGCAATATGGTCGCGCAGTGGCGAAGAAGCTTACTCGATACGCAACCTGCATCGTCGGTACCAAACATCGCGCTGCTACCGGTTGATGTGGTCGATCTGCCTGCGAAGGACAGAGATGGCCTCGCAAATTCGGACAGTCGGATAAGTGAGGCGGCCAGGGCCTGAGCCGGCGATAATGCCGGCCAAGG
>NZ_JAWRYD010000169.1:0-317 GCF_046534765.1 Burkholderia sp. SIMBA_062 | reverse complement strand
AGCTGCGCGAGCGTTTCTTCGTCGACGACGGCGAGGCTTCGCCTGCCCAGGCTGGCGAGACAGCGTGAGCGCGGCGCGCTATCTGCGCGATTTCAGGTGATCGTGGGGATCGTCACCTGATCGGCAGGACGACTTACTGGTCGTCGCGCTGGCTCATCCACGCGCGCCAGCCTTCGAGACCGAGGCGGCGCATCGTTTCCTGATTGCGTTCGTAGATGTCGGCGGCGTCCGGGAAGGCGTCGGCGGCGCGCTCGATGCTCGCCTCGCGCAGCAGGTGCAGGATCGGATAGGGCGCGCGGTTCGTGTAGTTCTCGATG
>NZ_JAWRYD010000052.1:0-39785 GCF_046534765.1 Burkholderia sp. SIMBA_062 | reverse complement strand
ATCAGCGTGCCGAGGTACAGCCCCTTGGCCATCCACTGCTTGAAGTTGCGCGCGCGGTACAGCTCCGTGTACAGCCATGATTGCTTGAACGCATCCGGATACGCGTTGAGCTCGTCGCTCTGGCGGCCGGCCTGCACCGCGTCGAACGCGGCGTCCGCCGCCAGCATGCCGGTCTTGATCGCCGCGTGGCTGCCCTTGATCCGCGATGCGTTCAGGAAGCCCGCGTCGTCGCCGATCAGCGCGCCGCCCGGGAATACCGTCTTCGGCAACGACAGCAGGCCGCCCGCCGTAATCGCGCGCGCGCCGTACGACACGCGCTTGCCGCCTTCGAGGAACGCGCGGATCGACGGGTGCGTCTTGTAGCGCTGGAATTCCTCGAACGGCGACAGGTACGGGTTCGTGTAGCCCAGGCCCACCACGAAGCCGACCACCACCTGGTTGTTGTCCATGTGATACAGGAACGAGCCGCCGTAGGTGTCCGACTTCAGCGGCCAGCCGGCCGTGTGGATCACGAGGCCCGGCTTGTGCTTCGCCGGATCGATTTCCCACAGCTCCTTGATGCCGATCCCGTACGCCTGCGGATCCGCGTTCGCGTCGAGCTTGAACTTCGAGATCAACTGGCGGCCGAGGTGGCCGCGGCAGCCTTCGGCGAACAGCGTGTACTTCGCGTGCAGCTCCATGCCGAGCTGGAAGTTCTCGGTCGGCTCGCCGTCCTTGCCCACGCCCATGTTGCCGGTGGCGACGCCCTTCACCGAGCCGTCGTCGTTGTACAGGATCTCGGCGGCCGGGAAGCCCGGGAAGATCTCGACGCCCAGCGCTTCGGCCTGTGCCCCAAGCCAGCGCGTGACGTTGCCCAGCGAGATCACGTAGTTGCCGTGGTTCTGGAAGTTGGCGGGCAGCGCCCAGTTGGGCGTCGTGACCGCGCTCTGCTCGGACAGGAACAGGAAGCGGTCCTCCGTCACCTCGACATCGAGCGGCGCGCCGCGTTCCTTCCAGTCGGGGAACAGTTCGGTGATCGCGCGCGGGTCCATCACCGCGCCCGACAGGATGTGCGCGCCGATCTCGGAACCCTTCTCGAGCACGCACACGCCGATCTCGGCGCCTTTCTCGGCGGCCAGCTGCTTGAGCCGGATCGCCGCCGACAGCCCGGCGGGGCCGCCGCCGACGATCACGACGTCGTATTCCATCGATTCGCGCGGGCCGTATTGCGCGAGCAAGTCCTGTGTGGTCAAAATCCTGTCTCCTCCTGCGCCCCGACCGTTACGGTCAGAACTGGTCTTCCGTCAACGCGAGCACGCTCTCGTTGCCCTTCGCGCCGACGATCGACGCTTCGAGCGCGCCGGCCTGCACGAGGACGTGTTCCGCATAGCATTGTGCGATCGCGATCTTCGCATCGTAAAACGATGTGTCGTGCGCGCGGTTCGCGTGCGCCGCCAGCAGCGCGCGGGCCATCTGCCATCCGCACAGCACCACGCCCGCCAGCTTCAGGTACGGCACGCTGCCGGCGAACACCGCGTTCGGATCCTGCTTCGCGTTCGCGAGCACGTAGTCCACCACCGACGACAGCGCACGCGCGCCCTGCTCCAGCTGCGCCTTCATCGACGCGGCCGCCGCGCCGTCGAGCTTGCCGAGCGCCGCGACGGTGTCGCCGATCTCCGCGATCAGCGCCTTCGCGACCGCGCCGCCGTCGCGCATCGTCTTGCGGCCGACGAGGTCGTTCGCCTGGATCGCGGTCGTGCCTTCGTAGATCGCCAGGATCCGCGCATCGCGGTAGTACTGCGCCGCGCCCGTTTCCTCGATGAAGCCCATCCCGCCGTGCACCTGCACGCCCAGGCTCGCCACGTCGTTCACCATCTCGGTGCTCCAGCCCTTCACGACCGGCACCAGATATTCGTAGATTGCCTGATGCCGCGCCCGTGTCGCCTCGTCCGAATGGCCGTGGGCAACGTCGCTGTGCGCGGCAGCCACATACGCGAGCGCGCGAGCGCCTTCGGTCAGCGCGCGCATCGTGCCGAGCATCCGGCGCACGTCGGGGTGATGGATGATCGTCACCGACTGCTTCGCCGAGCCGTCGACGGGGCGGCTCTGAATGCGCTCCTTCGCGAATTCCGCAGCCTTCTGGTATGCGCGGTCGGCCACGCCGATCCCCTGCATCCCGACGCCGAAGCGCGCGGCGTTCATCATGATGAACATGTATTCGAGGCCGCGGTTCTCCTCGCCGACCAGATAGCCGACCGCGCCGCCGTGGTCGCCATATTGCAGCACCGCCGTCGGGCTCGCCTTGATCCCGAGCTTGTGCTCGATCGACACGCAGTGCACGTCGTTGCGTGCGCCCAGCGAACCGTCGTCGTTGACCATGAACTTCGGCACGATGAACAGCGAGATGCCCTTCACGCCTTCCGGCGCGTTCGGCGTGCGCGCGAGCACCAGGTGGACGATGTTGTCCGCCATGTCGTGCTCGCCCCACGTGATGAAGATCTTGGTGCCGAATACCTTGTACGTGCCGTCGCCCTGCGGCTCCGCGCGCGAGCGCACCAGCGCCAGGTCCGAACCGGCCTGCGGTTCGGTCAGGTTCATCGTGCCCGTCCATTCGCCCGAGATCAGTTTCGGCACGTAGCGCTGCTTCTGTTCGTCGGTGCCGGCCGTCAGCAGCGCCTCGATCGCGCCGTCGGTGAGCAGCGGACACAGCGCGAACGACAGGTTCGACGCGTTCAGCATCTCGATGCACGGCGTCGCGATCAGCTTCGGCAGCCCCTGGCCGTCGTATTCGGTCGGATGCTGCAGGCCCTGCCAGCCGCCTTCGACGAACTGGCGGAACGCCGCACCGAAGCCGGGCGTCGCCGTCACGACGCCGTCCTTCCAGCTGCTCGGGTTGCGGTCGCCTTCGACGTTCAGCGGCGCCAGCACCTCGCCGCAGAATTTCGCGGATTCTTCGAGCACGGCCTGCGCCGTGTCGTAGCCGGCTTCCTCGAAGCCCGGCAACTGCGCAACGGTGTCGATGCCCGCGAGTTCCTTCAGCACGAACAGCATGTCCTTGACAGGGGCGTTATAGCTCATGGTCGATGTTCCAATCAGGCGTTGAATGAGGCGCGCGGCCCGGGCGGCTGCGGCAAGACCGGCCAGCGTCAGGCGACGTCGTTGACCCATCGTACTGCCGCGGCGGTCGTTTCCCATTGTCATATCCGGCCCACATGGTGACAAAATCGGCCACGGGATCGCGGGGCGATGCCGGAGGCGGCCGGCCCGGGGCGGCATGGTGGATGGCGGGTTTCGGAGAAAGGGCGTGCAATTGGCGTGCCGCCGTGGCTCGCGCTGGTGGGGCCGGAGTGGTCGAACCGGTCGATTCCGGCTCCGTTCAGTGCCGACCGTCCGGAGAAATACTGAACTCGCGCGGATGGACAGCCACCTTCCTGGTCGAGCTGATCGGCGAACCGGAAGCCGGCTGCCGGCTGTCGACCGTCGGCTACGCGATCGATTGCCCGGCTTCGTTATCGTTGCATGAACGCAATGAAGCGTCTGACTCGACCGCCTGCCGCAACATCACTTCGGCCATCGCCAGACTGGATCGCTCAGATGCTCGGCGAAGTAGTCGGACAGCGCCGTCACCTTCGCGGGCCGCGCCCGCGCCGACGGCGTAACGAAATAAAGACCGCCCTTCGTCAGCGACCAGTCGGTGAGGATCGCTTCGAGACGGCCGTCGGCCAGATATTCGCCCGCGATGAACTCGGGCAGTTCGGCGATCGCCAGGCCATCGAGCAGCGTGGACAACAGCGCATCGGCGTTCGTTACCCGCAGCGGGCCCGTCGGCATGACCGGCTCCTCGTCGCCCACGTCGTTCGTGAAGCGCCATACGGCGCTGCGCGCGCGATACGCATACGACAGGCAAGGACGATCCGCCAGCTCGCGCGGATGCGTGGGTCGCCCTTCGCGCCGCAAATAGTCCGGCGACGCCACCACGAATTGCGTGACGGCGCACAGCCGCCGCGCGACCAGAGACGAATCCGGCAGCGCGGCGATACGCAACGCGGCGTCGAATCCCTCGGCGATCAGATCGACGGACGCATCCGATAAATGCAGGTCGATCGACACCTCCGGATAGGCGCGAAAGAAGCCCGGCAGCAACGGCGCGACCCAGCGCAGCCCGAACGACATCGGCACAGCGAGACGCACCAGCCCGCGCGGCTGCACCGACATCTCGCGCGCCGAGCTTTCCGCCTCCTCGGCCTGGCGATAGATCTCGCCGGCTTGCTCGCTGATCGTCCGACCGAACTCGGTGAGAGAGAGCTGGCGCGACGTGCGATTGAAAAGTCGCGCGCCCAGCCGGTTCTCCAGACGGGCCACACCGCGCGAAACGGTGGCGACGGACACCCCGGTCGCGCGCGCGGCAGCCGCAAACGACCCGTGCTCGGCCACCTTCGCGAACATCGCGAGCCCCTCGAAATCAGGCAGTTGCGCCATTTGTCCTCATCTTTGCATATCTGCAACGTTTGATTGCGATTAATTCTATTTCGAAATGATGGAGCCGTCGATATTCTCCTCACATCGCAGCACGCAACAGCGTCGCGAATACCCCTGACCTGACTAAAGGAGCAATACCATGGCACGCAAACTCGACAACAAGATCGCACTCGTCACCGGCGCAACCAGCGGCATCGGTCTTGCCACCGCCCAACGTTTCGCGGCCGAAGGTGCGCACGTTTATCTCACGGGCCGGCGCCAGGTCGAACTCGATGCCGCCGTGACTGGCATTCTCGAAGCCGGCGGAAAGGCGACCGGCGTACGGTCGGATTCCACCAGGCTCGACGAGCTCGACGCGCTGTATGAGCAAATCAAGAAGGAGCACGGGCGTCTGGACGTGCTGTTCGTGAACGCCGGCGGCGGTTCGATGCTGCCGCTTGGCAGCATTACCGAGGCACACTACGACGAAACCTTCGACCGCAACGTGAAGGCCGTACTGTTCACGGTGCAGAAGGCACTGCCGCTGCTCGCCGATGGCGCGTCGGTGATTTTGACTGGCTCGACCGCGGGCAGCGCGGGTACCGCTGCGTTCAGCGTGTATTCGGCTTCGAAGGCGGCAGTGCGTGCCTTTGCACGCAGCTGGATTCTCGACCTCAAGGAGCGCCATATCCGCGTGAACACGGTCAGCCCGGGCGCGACTCGCACGCCCGGCCTGCTCGATCTCGCCGGTGACGATGCGACTCAGCGCCAGGGTCTTGCCGATTACCTGGCTGCCCAGATCCCGATGGGGCGCCTTGGCGAGCCGGGCGAGATCGCGAGCGCGGCGCTGTTCCTGGCCTCGGACGACGCGAGCTTCGTGAACGGCATCGAATTGTTTGTCGATGGCGGCCAGCAACAGATCTGAGCGTGGCCCGGGTGCGATGGACGCGTCTTCGACGATCGCACGCCGCGCCCGGCATACGCGTACCGAGTCCCGTCATGATTGAACGACGCGCTTTTCTGGCGCTTGCCGCGATCCGGCGCGGCGGTGTCGACGTCCGTCAGCATTTCCGCGTGAGCGAATCCGGGCGCGCCGGAGAAGCGCCGCTCGGTCCGCTCCTCGTGTGGAACGACGTCGAGTTCGCGCCGCACTCGGGCTTCGGCCTGCGTGCTCACCGCGACGTCGAGATCGTCACGTGGGTACGTTCGGGCGCAATCACGCACGAAGACGACGTGGGCAATCGCGCGCGCCTGGTCGCCAATTCCGTCCATGTGATGAGTGCCGGCACGGCGCTCCATTGCGCGGAGCGCAACGACGAAAATGTACCCGCGCGGCAATTCCAGATACGGCTACGTCCGCGCACACCGGCCAGTACGTCGCGCTGCGCGACGCGCGTCTGTTCGCTCGGATGTCGCGAGAGCCGATTCGTTACGCTGGCGAGTGGCGATCCGGAGGATGTCCGCGCCGGCGCATTGCCCATTCACGCCGACGCACGGATGCGTATCGCAACACTGCGCGAAGGCACGGCGATGCAGCTCGCTTTGCCGCTGTCCGGTTCTGCTTATCTGGTTGTGGAACAGGGGCGAGTGGACGTCGGGCACATCACGCTGGCGCGACGCGACGGCATCACCATTCGCGATGAAGCGTGCGTTACGTTGAGAGCGAAAGACGACACGGATGTCGTGATTGTCGAACTCTTGCGCTAGGACAGGTGCTTCATTGGAGCGCGCCGCGCCAGCGTTCATTGTCACTTCCGGCGGAAATATCCGGAAACCGTGGGTCATCAATCGAACGTGATCAAGTCCTTGAAGATCAGTTGTCCCCACTTATTGCCGCGCGCGTGCACCAGCAGCCCGCCATCCGAAAGCCCACCCAGTTTGATTGGCGCGAAACCGAGTTTTTCAGCAAGCGCGCCAATCTCCGCTGCGGCGCCGTCATCGTCGCTCGCCAGGAACACGACTCTCCTGCCACCCTGTATGGCCGGGTCCTGACCGAGGACGGCGGCAACCAGATGATTGAAGCCTTTCACCAGCCTGGCGCCGCTGAACGCCTTCGCGACGAAAGCAGAGGACGGAAGACCGCCCAGTTCCTCGAGCGGAGCCTGCGTGTTCATCGCGTCAATGACAGTCTTCCCCTTCCAGTCGGGCAGCGCTTTTGCGACCTCCGGGTGCGACTCGAAACGGACAGCTAAAAAGATGATGTCCGCCTTGACGGCTTCCGCCAGGGTTTTGGGAATGATCGTGGGGCCGATCGCGGCCGCATCGGCCGCAAAGCTTTCCGGGTCGCGCGTGGTTGCAACGGCCACTTCGATGCCGTTGCGGGCGAACGCCTTGGCAAGTGCGTGGCCGATCTTGCCGAAGCCAACGATTGCGTAACTCATATGTTTCTCCTTCGTTTCCGGCGGGGTCAGAGCTTGTAACCGCCGCTCGCTTCAATCGTTTGGCCGGTCACCCAATGGCCGTCATCGGAGGCCAGGAACGCCACGACGGCGGCGATTTCCGAAGGCTCGCCAAAGCGGCCCAACGCGATTTGGGCCTCGGCCGCCTTGACGAGTTCGGGATTCTCCCGAAAGGCGGCGTTCGCATCCGTTCGCGTGAAGCCCGGCGCGACGGCGTTCGCGGTGATGCCACGCGGCCCCAGCTCGATGGCGAGCGTATGGGCCAGCGTATTGATGGCGGCTTTCGCCATTGAATAGACGGGCGCTGCCGTCACGGGCTTCGTGGCGGCGGCGGAAGAAATGTTGATGATGCTTGCACCATCGGCGAGACGATCCAGAGCGGCCTGAATGATGAAAAAGGGCGCGCGGGCGTAGACCGCCATCAGGGTGTCCCAGCTTTCCGGTGTGGCATCCTTGAAGCCCAGCCAGCCGGAATTGCCGGCGTTGTTGACCAGAATGTCGAGGGCTCGGCTTCCGTTCCGCTGGGTGAACTCGTCGTCGAGCCTCTCGAACAAAGCCGGGACGGTCGCCGGATCGACCAGATCCGCATGGATCGCGAACGCGGTGCCTCCCGCTTTCTCGATGGCTGCGATCGCGTCGTCCGCGCCGGCTTTGCTGGCGTTGTAGGTGAGTGCGACTGTCGCACCGTCCTTTGCAAGACGTTCGGCAATGGCGCGGCCGATGCCCCGCGATGCCCCGGTCACGAGAGCGGTTTTGCCCTTCAGGGATTGTGTCATTCGATTTTTCTCCTCAGAGTTGTGCCAAGCCACCGTCAACGGCGACCTCGCTGGCGGTCATGAAACTGCTGTCCGACGACGCAAGAAAGGCAGCCGCCGCGCCGATCTCGGCCGGATCGGCCATACGCTGGAGCGGCGTCATCGCCCCGTAGGCCTTCTGCCCCTCTTCGCCCAGCGCGTCCTTGGCGAGTTCGGTCGCGGTCGCCCCGGGCGATAGCACGTTTATCCGGATGCCGGTGCCCTTCAGGTCCTCTGCCCAAGTCCGCGCGAGGTTGCGTACCGCTGCCTTGCTCGCGCTGTAGGCCGTGAACCCCGCGGCTCCCGTGGTGCCGGCGCTCGATCCGGTCAGGATGATCGAACCGCCCGCGCCCATCAGCGGCAGCGCCTTCTGGACCGTAAAGATCGTCCCCTTCACATTGGTGTCGAAGGTGTCGTCGATGTGCTCGGCGGTGATCTCGCCCAGACGCAGCGGGCTTCCCGCCCCGGCGTTGGCGAAGACGATGTCGAGGGTTCCGCGCTCCGCCTTGACCGCCGCGTAGAGCCGGTCGAGGTCGGTCAGATCGCAGACCGAGCCCCTCACCGCGCGGGCTTTCGGCCCAAGGTCGGCCACAGCGGCGTCGAGCGCTTCCTGCCGGCGGCCGAAGATGAACACGAAGGCGCCCTCTTCAATGAAGCGTCTTGCCGCGGCGCGGCCGATGCCGGTTGCGCCGCCGGTGATCACGGCGGTCTTTCCATTCAGTCTGTTCATGTCATGCATCCTTCGAAACGAAAGCGACAAACCCGATTCTGGGGCTCTTGATTCATGAAGCCAATTGACTGAATATCTATAAGTACCATCTACTTTCTAGATACCTATGCTGGACAACGTCACCATCAATCAACTTCGGGCGTTCGTCGCCGTGTGCGACCAGGGCAGCTTTTCCGGCGCGGCAAGGGAACTGCGGCGTGCGCAGTCGGCGATCAGTCACGCGATCAGTGCGCTCGAGAATGCCTTTGACGTGGTGCTGTTCGAGCGAAACACGCGCAAAGCGACGCTCACGGCTGCAGGCCGCAGCCTGCTGCCTGATGCGCGCGGGGTGATTGCGCGCACCGAGGAAATGAAGATGCGCGCGGTTGCGATCGCTGAAGCCGGTGTCCCGCAGGTCTCGATCGCCGTCGATACCTATTTTCCGCGTGCGCACCTGATTGAATGCCTGGGCACCATGCAGGCGGACTTCCCTACGGTCGCGATCAATCTGCGCATGACGACCATGCAGGGCGGCGAGCGCCTGGTTCTCGACGGCACGTGCGCATTGGCGGTGACGATCACGGATGTGCCCGAACTGAGCCAAGCCTCCATCGAGCGGCATCATTTATGTGACGCGCAAATGGTGACCGTCTGCGCGCCATCGCATCCGCTGGCCGCACTCGCGGGACCGATTCCGCGGGAGGAATTCGGCCGGCACATCCAGCTCGTCGTGACGGACAATCAGCCCGATGCGGAAAAGACCCAACAGGGGGTCGCCGGTGAACGCCAGTGGTGGGTGAATGATCTCGGCGCGAAGCACGATCTGCTCAGGGGAAGCTTGTGCTGGGGGCACATGCCGCGCCACCTGGTCGAGGAAGACCTCGCGAAGGGCTTGCTTGTCGAACTCCAACGGCGCGCGTGGCACATGCGCGCCCTCACGTTCATGATCTCGCAGCGGCGCGGGTACTCGTTTTCCGAATGCGAGACACGGCTGATCGAACTCCTTGGCAATCGTCATCCCGTCCCAAAGGGTGGAAAGGCCAAGGTCAGCGTGACGGGCGATCGCTGACGGGTTTGCCCGGCGACGCTGTTCGAACCGTGACGTGAGCACCGGCCGAATCCGTCGCGTTGCGGCAGCTTCTACTGCCCTGCACACCGGCATCAACCACGCTGCCATTCGTCGCAGGTTCCCGTGGTCGCATCTCGACGCGTGTTTCAGGAACAGAGGCGGGGTCACACGATGATTGCGGTCGGAGCAGTGGGCCGCTTGAATGCGGAATGCGGCCATTGGCATCAACATGGTTCGCCTGCCGAATCGGGTTGCCAAGCGGGGTTGCCAAGCGGGGTTGGCAAGCGACCTCCACGGAAATCCGCGAAGAACCGACTGCGTGGCGGTCCGCGCCAAATCGGTCGCCCTTTTTCGCTGCCCGGGCCCACGCGTTTCTGCGTAGACTTTCATCTGATCAGGCCACGTGACCGGAAGCAGCGACGAAGATGAATGAACGCCCGAAGCCCATCGCGGATTTCGTCCGGATAGCCGGCGATCTGTTTCGGTCGGACAAGCTTCCGCCGGCCGCGCGCGCGTTCGCGCCGCAGGTATTCGCACGGCTGCAGAATCCGTCGGATGATGGCAAACGGCTCGCGGTGCGATACCCCGCATGCGAATGGCTCGACCCGGCGCTCGAGTCGGTCGCGCGCGTCAGCCCGACGTTCGCCACCGTCGCGCAGTTGATCAAGTCGCTCGAGCCCGAGATCGGATGGTCGCGTCGCACATCGGGAAAGGACGGTAGTCCGAACTATATCGACGGCCACGTGAACGGAATGATCTGCGGACCCGGCGGCGCGGAGAGCCGCGACGACATCCAGCTCGGCTTCTCGTTGATGATGCCCGGCGTCAGATATCCGAATCATGGTCACGCGCCGGAGGAAGCGTACGTGCTGATGACCGCAGGCGAATTCCGGCAGCAAAACGGCGCGTGGTTCGATCCCGGGATCGGCGGCGGCATCCACAACCCGCCGGGAGCGCTGCATGCGATGCGCTCCGGCGACGCGCCGTTCCTTGCGATCTGGTGCCTGCTGAATTGATCCGGCAAGCGACGCGATGCGCCGATGGCGCCGCCTGCCGTCAGCGGCCACTCATTGGCCTACCGACCGGCCGGGATCGCTTCAGGCCGCTCTCGAAACGCGAATCTGCGTTTCGGGGCCAGCCCGATCGCGCCCGGCGAACATGTGAACGATTTCACGCGAAGGCAGCCTCCGACGGGAGCCGGCCATGGGAACCCGCAAAGGAACCCGGTTATGGGAAAACCCGTCGAGTGCCATCGCGCGCAGCCCGGCGCGAGCAACAACGCCGCACCGCGAAAGCGGCAGCGAGCCCGCGTCGTCAACATCCGTTCGGCCGACGCGATATTGCGCGCGCGTGGATAAAACGCAACAGTAGAGCGGAACACGCGCTCGATGCGCTGCTCCTCGATAGCGCCGTCGTTATGAGGCATACTCTATTCGCGCTCGCCGAACGATCGTTCTTTTTTAAAGGCCAGCCGTCGCGCGCGCCACTAAACAAGCACGTGATTCTGTTACCTTGACGCACCGGCCCGCGCGCAATGCAATGGCCATCACCCATCTTTCACACTATGACACTACAGATTGGGATTCCTCTGGAGACAGCCACCGGCGAACGGCGCGTTGCGACCGTACCCGAAGTGGTCGAGAAACTGATCAAGCTGGGGTTTTCGGTGGCCGTGCAAAGCGGCGCCGGCGCCGGCGCGAATTTTGACGACGATGCGTACCGCGCGGCCGGCGCGAGCATCGCCGCCTCGGCGGCCGAGCTCTGGTCCGGCAGCGACATCGTGTTCAAGGTGCGCCCGCCGAGTGCCGACGAAGTCGCGCTGATGCGCGAAGGCGGCACGCTGATCGGCTTCGTGTGGCCCGCGCAGAACCCCGAACTGATGCAGCAATTGGCCGCGAAACACGCAACGGTGCTGGCGATCGATTCGCTGCCACGCACGCTGTCGCGCGCGCAGAAGATGGACGCGCTCACGTCGATGGCCGGCATCAGCGGCTACCGCGCGGTGATCGAGGCCGCGCATGCGTTCGGCCGCTTCCTGAACGGCCAGGTCACGGCGGCCGGCAAGGTCCCGCCGGCGAAGGTCTTCATCGCCGGCGCCGGCGTCGCGGGCCTTGCCGCGATCGGCACGGCCGCGAGCCTCGGCGCGATCGTGCGCGCGAACGACACGCGCGCCGAGGTGGCCGATCAGGTCAAGTCGCTGGGCGGCGAGTTCGTCAAGGTCGACTACGAAGAGGAAGGCTCGGGCGGCGGCGGTTACGCGAAGGTGATGAGCGAAGGCTTCCAGCAGGCGCAGCGCGCGATGTATGCGCAGCAGGCCAAGGACGCCGACATCATCATCACGACCGCGCTGATCCCCGGCAAGCCGGCGCCGAAGCTGATCACCGCCGAGATGGTGCAGTCGATGAAGCCCGGCAGCGTGATCGTCGACATGGCCGCCGAACAGGGCGGCAACTGCGAACTCACGGTGCCCGGCGAGGCGGTCGTGCGCCACGGCGTGACCATCGTCGGCTATACGGATCTCGCATCTCGCCTGTCGCGGCAGTCGTCCACGCTGTACGGCACCAACCTGTTGCGCGTGGTCGAGGAGCTGTGCAAGGCCAAGGACGGCACGATCAACGTCGACTTCGACGACGACGCGATCCGCGGCCTCACGGTCATCAAGGAAGGCAACATCACGTGGCCGCCGCCGCCGATCAAGCAGGCGGTCGTCGCGCCCAAGCCGGCGGCGGCGGCACCCGCGGCAGCCGCGCCGGCGAAGTCCAAGGGCCACGGTCACAGCGGCGAGCCGATGTCGGCCAAGGCGCTCGCGATCGTGTTCGCGCTCGGCGCACTGGCGTTCCTGCTGGTCGGCCAGTTCGCGCCGGCCAGCTTCCTGTCGCACTTCACGGTGTTCGTGCTCGCGTGCTTCGTCGGCTACATGGTGATCTGGAACGTCACGCCGTCGCTGCACACGCCGCTGATGAGCGTGACCAACGCGATCTCGTCGATCATCGCGATCGGCGCGCTCGTGCAGGTCGCGCCGCCGCTTGGCGAGCTGGCCAACGCCGGCGATCGTCCGTCCGGGCTGATCCTCGGTCTCGCGGTGGGTGCGCTGACGCTCACGGCCGTCAACATGTTCGGCGGCTTCGCGGTGACGCGTCGCATGCTGGCGATGTTCCGCAAATAAGGAGACGACAACAATGACTTCCAACCTGACTACCGTCTCCTATATCGGCGCCGCGATCCTGTTCATCCTCAGCCTCGGCGGGCTGGCCAATCCCGAGACCGCGCGCCGCGGCAACCTGCTCGGCATGATCGGCATGCTGATCGCCGTGCTGGCCACCGTGGCCGGCCCGCGCGTGTCGGCCGCGGGCATTCCATATGTGATCGCCGCGCTGGTCGTCGGCGGTGCGGTCGGCCTGTATGCCGCGAAGAAAGTGCAGATGACGCAGATGCCGGAACTGGTCGCGCTGATGCACAGCCTGGTCGGTCTCGCGGCATGCCTAGTGGGTTTCGCGAGCTATATCGATACGTCGCTGCAGCTCACCGGCGCCGAGAAGGCGATCCATGAAGTGGAGATCTACGTCGGCATCCTGATCGGCGCAGTCACCTTCGCGGGCTCGGTCATCGCGTTCGGCAAGCTCTCCGGCAAGATCGGCGGCAAGCCGCTGCTGCTGCCGGCACGGCACTGGCTGAACCTGGCCGCGCTGCTGATCGTGATCTACTACGGCCGCGCATTCCTGCATGCGGAAACCATCCAGGACGGCATGCTGCCGCTCGTCGTGATGACGGTGTTCTCGCTGCTGTTCGGCGTGCACATGGTGATGGCGATCGGCGGCGCGGACATGCCGGTCGTGGTGTCGATGCTCAACAGCTACTCGGGCTGGGCGGCGGCGGCCACCGGCTTCATGCTCGGCAACGACCTGCTGATCGTGATCGGCGCGTTGGTGGGCTCGTCCGGTGCGATCCTGTCGTACATCATGTGCCGTGCGATGAACCGCAACTTCATCAGCGTGATCGCGGGCGGCTTCGGCAGCGGCGCGGGCGCACCGGCGGCAGCCGGCGGCGCGGCGCAGCCGGCCGGCGAGGCGGTCGCGGTGAGCGCGATGGAGACGGCCGAGCTGCTGCGCGAAGCGAAGCGCGTGATCATCGTGCCGGGCTACGGGATGGCTGTGGCGCAAGCCCAGCACACGGTGTTCGAACTGACGAAGCTGCTGCGCGAAAAGGGTGTGGACGTGCGTTTCGCGATTCACCCGGTCGCGGGCCGCATGCCGGGCCACATGAACGTGCTGCTGGCCGAAGCGAAGGTGCCGTACGACATCGTGCTCGAAATGGACGAGATCAACGGCGACTTCCCCGAGGCCGATGTGTCGATGGTGATCGGCGCGAACGACATCGTGAACCCGGCCGCGCAGGACGACCCGTCGAGCCCGATCGCCGGCATGCCGGTGCTGGAAGTGTGGAAGGCCAAGACGTCGATCGTGATGAAGCGCAGCATGGCGTCCGGCTATGCGGGCGTCGACAATCCGCTGTTCTACAAGGACAACAACCGCATGTTGTTCGGGGATGCGAAGTCGATGCTCACTGAAATCTTCGGCGCACTGAAAGCCTGAGTGCGGCCGCGCGCGTGGAGCGGGCAGCCGGCCCGTTTCAGCAGCGCGCGGCCCCGATGACTCGTCGGCCCCTCGGCCCCGTCGGCCCGTCTCGCAGCAATGCGCGACGGGCCGACGCACATCCGCGGTACCGGAACGATCGGGAGCCGTCCATGGGAACCCACGAAGGATGCCGTTTATGGGAGCGGGGTTGAAGCAACCGCGCTACGCGCGCCGCCGGTAGGTCCCCGGCGTACTCCCCGTCCAGTGCCGGAATGCGCGATGAAACGCGCTCGGATCGTCGAAGCCGATATCGGCGCCGATCGCCGCGATCGTGTCGAGCGTGTCGGTGAGCCGCTGGATCGCGATGTCGCGCCGCAGTTCGTCCTTGAGCGCCTGGAACGTCGTGCCTTCGGCGGCCAGGTGGCGGCTCAGCGTGCGCACCGAGCAATGCAGATGCTCGGCCGCCTCGTCGATCACCGGCAGATCGGGCAGCGCCGCCGACAGGTATTGGCGCACGCGATGGCACACGAGCTGTTCGCTGAACGATTCGAAGATCCAGTCGCCCGGCGCGCGCGCGAGGAACTTGCGCAGGTTGCGCTTGCTCTGCCGGATCGGCGCGTCGAGGTAGTCGGCGCTGAAGCGCATCAGCGTGCGTTCGCAGTCGAACTGCACGGAGCCGGAGAAGAAGTACAGGTGGTCGACCGCATGCCGCGGCCGCGGACACGCAAGCTCGATCCGCAGCAGCGGAATCTTCTGCCCGATCAGCCAGGAACACACGCCGTGCACGAGCTTGAGCATCAGCTCCTGGCCGAGCGCGCCGATCGGGCCGACGGCCGGGTTCGGGCGCAGCAGTACCTGCGCGACCAGGCCGTCGCGCTTCGATTCGACGAAGAAGTCGTCGAGCAGGATATGGAAGAACTGGCCGAAACGATGCAGCGCCGTTTCGAGGTTGCGCGCATCGAGCAGGCTCAGGCACAGGTACTTCAGCGTGCCGCCGCGCAACGGGCGCGAGAAGATGCCCGGCATCTCGTCGTCGAGGTCGATCGCGAGCGTGCGGTACAGCGTCGAGAACTGCTCTTCCGTCACGCGCGCATGCGGCTCGCCGAGCAGTTCGAGCGGGATGCCGGCCCCGCGCAGGTAGCGCTCGACCACCTCGCGCTGCGCGCCCGCGCTCGCCAGAAAACCGTTGACGAGCGAGATCGGCACCGTCGCGCTCGGTGACGGCAGCGCACGCCCGGGCTGGGCGGAAGGTGAATCTGAACCGGTCATCGCGTCCCCGTCGATCGAACCGCTGGCATTGTACTTGAGCGGCCCGGACCGGACTGTCGGGGCTTGCGCCGGCACGCCGGCCTGCACGCCGGCCGCCGCGCGGCGCGTCGGCGCCATCAGTCCGCGCGGCTGAGTTCCCGGCGCAGGATCTTGCCGACCGTCGACTTCGGCAGCCGGTCGACCAGACGGATCAGCTTCGGCACCTTGTAGGCGGCGAGGTTCGCGCGGCAATGCGCGACGATCTGCGCTTCGGTCAGGGCCGCGTCCGGCGCGGGCACCACGAACAGCTTGACGGCCTCGCCGGTGCGCTCGTCCGGCACGCCGATGCACGCGCATTCGGCGACGCCCGGCAGCGCGGTCGCAACCGCCTCCACCTCGTTCGGGTACACGTTGAAGCCCGACACGATGATCATGTCCTTCTTGCGGTCGACGATCTTCAGGAAGCCGGCCGCATCGAACACGCCGATGTCGCCGGTGCGGAAGTAGCCGTCCGCGGTAAACGCGGCCGCGTTCGCGTCCGGCTTCTGCCAGTAGCCGCCCATCACCTGCGGCCCCTGCACGCAGATCTCGCCCGCTTCGCCGATCGCCACCTCGCGATCCTGGTCGTCCAGCAGCTTCACGTCGGTCGACGGCAGCGGCAGGCCCGTCGTGCCCGTAAACACGTCGATCGACTGCGGGTTGAA
Organism: Burkholderia sp. SIMBA_062; assembly: GCF_046534765.1. Classification (NCBI taxonomy): domain Bacteria; kingdom Pseudomonadati; phylum Pseudomonadota; class Betaproteobacteria; order Burkholderiales; family Burkholderiaceae; genus Burkholderia; species Burkholderia sp. SIMBA_062. The sequence goes on along the minus strand of NZ_JAWRYD010000052.1, from coordinate 23,851 downwards.
CGTGACCACCGGCGACGTTTCCGACAACCCGTACCCTTCGCGAATGAAGTTGCCCGTCACCGCCTTCCAGCGCGCGGAGATCACGTCGATCACCGCCGCGCCGCCGCCGGCCGACAGCTTCAGCCGCGACCAGTCGACTTCGTTCAGCCGCGGATGGGCGGCGAGCCCCGCATACAGCGTGTTGACGCCGACGAACACCGACGGTCGCGCGGCCTTCAGCACGTCGATGAAGCCGTCCATGTCGCGCGGATTCACGACGAGCCAGTTCTCCGCGCCGATCGCGAAGTAGGACAGGAAGTTCACCGTCAGCGCGAAGATGTGATACAGCGGGATCGCCGTGACGACGACCTCCTCGCCCGGCCGCCGCGCGCCCTGCGCGATCGCGCCGAACTGCTCGATGTTCGCGACCAGGTTGCGATGCGACAGCGCGGCGCCCTTCGACAGCCCGGTCGTGCCGCCGGTGTACTGCAGCAGCAGCAGATCGTCGCCGCCGAGCGAGACCGGCTCGAGCGCGAGCGATTCGCCCGCGGCAAGCGCGTGCGCGAGTGCGATCGAGCCGGGCGGCAGCGCGTCGCACGCGCCGGCCGGCGCATCGACGACGCCGAGATCGCCGCGGCCCACGCTCAGCACGGCTCGTATGCGCGTCCTGCCGACCACGTCGGCGAACGTGCCCATCGATCCGCCGCACACCACGGCCACTTCGACGCCCGCGTCGTTGAGCTGATGTTCGAGCTCGTGCGCGGTGTAGAGCGGATTCACGTTGACCTGGATCGCGCCGATCCGCGCGAGCGCGACGAACACCACCGGAAATGCGAGCACGTTGGGCAGCATCACGGCCACGCGGTCGCCCTTGCGTACGCCCGCGACCTGCTGCAGATACGCGGCCAGCGCGGTCGACAGGCGGTCGACGTCGGCGTAGCTGAGCATGCGGCCGAACGCGTGGAACGCGGGGCGCTCCGCGAAGCGGCGCATCGCGTCGTCCAGCAGCGCGGTTACGGAAGGATGGCGATCGGCATCGATCTCGGCAGGGATCGCGCCATACGAGCCGATCCAGTGTCTCTTCGTCATGTCCTGCTCCTCGGGGGACGGCGCCGGGCAGCGCCGTTCGCACAGCGGGCCCGCGCACCGTATGGGCAAAGGCCGCCGCCTGACCGGCGACTATCGCCCGCCAACGCGGCTTTGAAAATGATCCGGGCGGTCGAAAAGATGATCGAAACGGACACGCGGGCGCGCGGCGGCCCGCCCGTGCATCGATCATGCCGCGTCCGCCCGTGCATCCGTCATGCCGTGTCCGTCCGTGCATACCGCTGCGCATCAGGGTGAACCCTATGGCGCCGCCGTGCGTTCCGGCGCAGAATCGCGCACCGGAACGATATCGAATCGGACGCAGAACCCGCCATGCCGCGCAGTGCGCTCTTGAAACCGACGGCCCCCGGCCCCGCCTCGCTGCCGGACGCCCCGCCCGCGCAGGTGTCGCGCGAGAAGCGCTTCTCGCCGGCCAAGCTGGCCGTGCTCGTCGGCGTCGCCCAGGAGCTCGGCCTCGATCCGGCTGCGGTGCTTGACGGCACCGGCCTGTCGCCGGACGCCGTCGCCGATCCGTTCACGCTCACGTCGTCGCGGCAGTTCCTGAGCGCCGCGCGCAATGCGCTCGGCCGCTACGACGGCACCGATCTCGGCGTGCGCGTCGGCCGCCGGTTGCATGCGTCGAGCTACGGGATGTACGGCTACGCGATGCTGTGCTCGGAATCGCTCGCGCATGCGTTCGATTCGGCCGTCAAATATCACCAGCTCGCGAACGGGATGCTCGCGATCCGCTGGGTCGAACAGGGCGACACCGCGTCGTGGCTGTTCCCGGATCCGCACGAAGCCGCGCTGCCCGAGCCCGACGTGCCGCTGTACCGCTTCCTGATCGACATGCAGTTCGCGCTGCACGTGACGGTCATCAAGGACGTGATGGGTGCGTGGTGCGTGCCGGCCCGCGCGCAGTTCGCGCAGCCGGAGCCGGCGCACGCGGCGCAGCTCGCCGACGCGCTCGAATGCCCGATCGCGTTCGACCAGCCGCACCATGTGTTGAGCTACCCGGCCGCGTGGCTCGCCCGCGCGCCGCAGCTCGCGAACCCGATCACCGCGGCGCAGGTGTCGTCGCACTGCGCACGCCTGCTCGACGAACTGCGCAGCCAGGCCGGCATCACGCGGCGCGTGTACCAGGAACTCACGCGCACGCCCGGGCAGTTCCCGGACATCGACGCGATCGCCGACACGCTGTGCATGACGTCGCGTACGCTGCGCCGCAAGCTCGACGCCGAAGGCACGTCGTACAGCGAGCTGCTGACGAGCGTGCGCAAGGCGCTTGCGATCGACTACCTGAGCACCACGACGCTCAGCACCGAGGACATCGCGCTGACGCTCGGCTTCAGCGATGCGGTCGGGTTCCGCCACGCGTTCAAGCGCTGGACCGGCACGACGCCGAGCGACGTGCGGCGCAAGCGCGGCCGGTAAGCGCGCGGGCAGATCGCCGCCGGGTTTCAACGCGTTTCGCCCGGCGCCGGATGCGCGATCGGCAGCGCGAACTCGAACACCGCGCCGCGTCCATCCCGATCGACGAGCCGGATCCCGCTGCCGTTGAGCACCAGCATCCGGTGCACGATCAGCAGCCCGAGCCCGCCGCTCGTCGCCGCACCGCCGCTCATCGGCCGCTGCGGCCGCTGAAACAGCCCCTCGCGCCGGGCCTGCGGAATCCCTTCCCCGGTATCCGACACGGTCACCACCACGCGATCGTCCAGCGGCGTCAGCGCCACCTCGACTTCGCCGTGCTGCGGCGTGTGCCGCAATGCGTTGTCGAGCAGGTTGGTCAGCACGCGCTCGATCATCCCGAGATCGGCCGATACGACCGGCACGCGCGGCGGGATCCGCGCATGCAGCGCGATGCCGCGCGACTGCGCGGCCAGTTCGAACTTCTGGAAGACGTCCTGCACGAGATCGACGAGCGAGAACGGCTCGCGCTCGGCCTGCACGCCGCCCGATTCGAGCCGCGCGAGTTCGAACAGCGCCTGCGCGAGCCGGCCGACCTTCGTGCTCTGCGCGAGCGCGATCGACAGGTAGCGGCGGCGCTCGGTTTCGGCGAGCGTGTCGGACTTCAGCGACAGCGTCTCCAGATAGCCGTGCAGCGACGTCAGCGGCGTGCGCAGGTCGTGCGAGATGTTCGTGATCAGTTCGCGCCGCTGCTGGTCCTGGCGCGTCAGCGCGCGCCACTGGTCGCCGATCCGGTCGGCCATCTGCGCGAACGCGGATTCGAGCACCGCGATGTCGTCGCCGCGCCGCCCCGGCGGCGAGCGCGGCACCGGCGGCTGCGTGTCGGGCGCGCCGTTCGCGTCGAAGCGGCGCATCGCGTCGGTCAGCCGGCGCAGCGGGCGCGTGATGAAGCTGAACGCGGTCAGGCCCGCGAGCAGGCCGAGCAGCGCGACGACCGCCATCGACCACAGCGTCGTGCGCAGCACGTTGCCGGCGTCGACGCGCGCGACCAGCCGGTCGTGCGCTTCGCCGAGCAGCACCACGTAGATGTAGCCGGACGGCGGCTGTCCCGGGCGCTGCAGCGGCGCGGCGCTGAACACCTTGCGTGCGTCGGGGCTGCGCGGGTCGTCGCCGAGGATCGGCAGCGGGTCGCCCGCGATGAAGCGCTGCACCGGCGCGAGATCGACGCGGTCGCGCTTCACGTGGCCCGGCGGCGCGTCGTCGCCCTCGATGCGCCCCGCGTTGTCGAGCAGGTACACCTCGACGCTCGGGTTCACGCCCATCAGCTGGCCGAACAGCGTGCGCACGGCGTCCGGGCGCAACCCGTTCGCGTCCATCAGCGGCGTGCTGCTCGCGATGTGCGCGGCGAGATCGCGCGACAGGCCCTGCACGACTTCCTTCTCGCGCATGTCGTTCGCACGGATCTGCAGCCATGCCGACGCGCCTGAGCACGCGAGCAGCAGCACCGCGAACACGCACGACAGCCGCTGGGTGAGGGTGAGTTTCATCATGTGTCCCGCTGGTCCGGCGCGGCCAGCTTGTAGCCGCGTCCCCACACGGTGAGGATCCGCACGGGCTCGGCCGGATCGGCCTCGACCTTCGCGCGCAGCCGGTTGATGTGGGTGTTCACCGTGTGTTCGTAGCCTTCGTGCCGGTAGCCCCACACCGCGTTCAGCAGGTCCATCCGCGAGAACACCTTGCCCGGATGCCGCGCGAAGAAATACAGCAGGTCGAATTCGCGCGGCGTGAGGTCGATGCGCGTGCCGTCGACGCTCGCTTCCCGTGCGATCGGGTCGATCGACAGCCCGGCCACGTCGAGCGTGCCCGCGTCGATCCGCGAATCGCGCGCGAGCGCGTCGACGCGCCGCAGCAGCGCCTTGACCCGCGCGACGAGTTCCAGCACCGAGAACGGTTTCGCCAGATAGTCGTCGGCGCCGAGCTCGAGGCCGAGGATCCGGTGCACCTCGCTCGAGCGCGCGCTGGTGATGATGATCGGCGTGTAGCGCGCCATCGCGCGGGCGCGCCGGCAGATTTCCAGGCCGTCGACGCCCGGCAGCATCAGGTCGAGGATCAGCGCGTCCCAGTTGCCCTGTTCGAGCAGGCGCAGGCCTTCCGTGCCGTCCGCGCTGTGCACGACTTCGTAGCGCTCGTCGCGCAGGTGCAGGCTCAGCACGTCGGCGATATCGGCGTCGTCTTCGACGATGAGGATGCGTTTGGGGTGATCCATGGCGGTCGGCGGCGGCACGTCGGCGGCGGTCTTCGGTCTCGAACGGCGGTTCTGGCCGGCCAGGGTCCGGAAAGCCGGCCTGCCCGGGGCGCATCGCGGCGCAACGCCGCGCTGTCGCCATTGTGCAAAATTTTGCCGGTGGCAGGGGTCACAATTCGTTTAAGTTTGAATCGCGCCCGTGACTGACGTGAGCCAATGCCCGCAACGTTTCGCGTTCGGCCCCTGAAGCGGGATTTGCGTCATCCTGGTCGCGGATAGGGGCTGACGAAAAGGCGCCGTGGCCTGCCCGCATCACCGAATGACTCCGGCTGGACCGGAAAAACACGCGCCGTTATACGACCTGCATGCCGCTCATGCGGTCGCCGTCCGGCCTGAGGCAGCATGCGGGTCGGCCGTTCCCGGCTCGCGAGAAGATCGTCCGCCGATTCGGGCTCCGACTGACCGTTCGGCGCGCGTGGCAGATGGGGGCGTTCGCGTTGCACACCGGCACATCGGGCGATTCGACAGCAACCCGTGAAATCGAGACGACGCCCCCATTGCCTGCCGAAGTGAGTCCTGTCGGGCGACAAGCGGACTCAGGGTTTCGTCACCTGGGTTTTCGCGAGATAGGTGTACGGCCCATTCGGACTCTTTTCGGCAATGTATGCCGCACACCACCCGGCGCCCCACGGCTGCTTCGTATTGAAATTGTGACCGTTTTCGTTATCCCAGCTCCACGCCTTCGCATCGGTTGGATTGGACGGAAAGCTTCCCGAATACAGGCAGACGCGTCCTTGCTGTGCTCGAAACGGCGCATTCGTGGCCCACTTGATCCAGCAGGTTCCCTGGTATTCATACAACGACAGGTCCCAGGTGTACGTACCGACACCGGTCACCGGCGCCACTTCCGCTTGAACGTTGCTCATGAATATTCCCCATAAAGTCCGTATTGCATGACCGGTCGAACATGGTCACCGTTTTTTAAAGTGGTTGCTGGACTCCACTCGAAGGTCGACGAGATGCACGCGACGGCTCACTCAACTCAACAGTCGCTCCACTTCCTGAATCAGTGCATGACGACGCTGCGCGTCGTGTTCGTAAGCACGCTCGGCCGCCGCGATGTCCGCGCGGCAGTGCGGGCACCGCGATTCGTGCTGATGGACGTAGCTGTTACAGGCGCGGCAGACGACCAGCCTCGGCGGGACTCTGCCGACCTCCGGCGCACGCTTGCCCTTGTGTTTCCACGCGAGTTCGACGGTCTGTCCCGAGCGGGAAATGCTCGATACGGGTGTGCCGTCCGCAATGCGTTCGGTGACCAGATCGAAGCGCCCCACCGCGAACGACGCAGGCGCCGCATCCTCGATCTTCTCGATGCGCTCGCGCAGCCCCTGCTTCTTCAATTCGAGCACGCGATAGTGGCAGTAAGGATTGTTGCCGGGCTTGCCGAGCAGCGAATGCGAGGTCCATGTACAGCCGCCCCGACACACATCGGCGTAGTAGCACGTGCGACAGAACCCCCACAGGTCGTCCACCGAGCGCAGTCGGCCGAAATGGATCGCGTCGCTCGTGCGCCAGATTTCCTCCAGAGACAGATCCCGAACGTTGCCGCCCGCGAAACCGACCGTCGCGAGCGACGGGCACCCCTTGACGGTGCCGTCCGCTTCGAGCGCGATGACGGTCTGCCCGGCTGCGCATCCGGTCCAGTGCACCCGCTCGTCCCCGAAGCCGCGCCACAGATGCTCGTGAGGTCCGAAGTAGCCGATGTTGTTGCCGACATTCATCAGCAGACCGCGATCAAGCCCGCGCTTGTAGAGATCGGCGAGCAGCGGCATCAACTCGTCGAGCTGGTACGGCTGCAGCAGCAATTCGTCGTGATCGACAGCGTTCCCCATCGCGACCGTCAACTGAATCTGCCAGTGTGTCGCCCCGATCTCGATGATCGAATCCATCAACGCCGGGAGATCGCGCATCGTTGCCGAGCCGATCTGCGCGTTCACACTGACCGCGAGACCGTGTGCGCGGGCGCGCTTCAGCGTATCCACGGCCCGATCGAACGATCCCGGAACATTGCGTACCTTGTCATGGAGCGGCGCCAGGCCGTCGAGCGACACCCCGAGCCCGTTGAGGCCCGCTTCGACTGCCTGCGCGAGCCGGGCAGGCGTCAGATTGCGGCCACCTGTCTGCACCGCGCAGTACATCCCGTGCGAGCGGATTGCCTTGATGAGCTGCGCCCAGTCCTTGCGCAGGTAAGCCTCGCCTCCGATCATCGACACTTCTCGCGTACCGAGCCTGGCCAGCGCGTCGATCACTTCGAGACACTCGCCGGTCGACAGTTCGTTGGTGCGTCGGTGGCCCGCACGCGATCCGCAGTGCAGGCACTTCAGGTCGCAAGCCAGCGTGATTTCCCATACGACGTGAACCGGGACAAACCGTTGGTAGTCCTGTTCACTCAGGAAGCGAACCGGGCGCACTTGATTCTCGTCCATGTCGATGTCCTCGCGTATCGTCTATCCCGCACCAGCCACTCACGAGCCGGTCGGCGGCGACCGCCGCGAACCCCGGCAGGCGCCGCCGCCTCGCACGTGCTCAGCGCCCGGCTTCCAGCCGGGCTATCTCGGCGGTCAGGCCGGCAAGGGCTGCCTCGATACGGCCTGCATCGGCGAGCTGTTGTTCGGCCTGACGGGCGAGCGCCTTCATTCGGCCGAGATCGCCCGATTGCCTCGCCTGCTGCAGGCCGACGCCGTACAGCGGCGTGACCGGATGTCGGGGTTCGAACGGTTGCAGCGCGCCGGCCACCGTCATGATCGCGTGCTCCACTTCATGCCAGCGCTCCCCTTCGAAGAAGCGGTAGCTGGCCACCCCCGACTTCCAGTCGGCCTCGACGATGCCCTGCAGCCGGAACGTTTCGGCCTGGCCGCTGGTCGGCCCGGATGGGTTGCCCTGCAGGCTGAGGACGAGTTGCGTCTTGCCGCCGGGCGTCAGCACGATCGGGCTGAATTGGCCCCATACCTGCGCACAGAATTCGAGCGGCGGCCAGGTCGTCTGGGTAATGCGCGCCACGCCGCTGACCTTCTTGGCCGGCGTGTTGATCAGTAGCGACAGCGCGAGGACAGGTGCGCCGATAGCCGGCGTTGCGACGCGGAAATTCACGGGAAAAAGAGCGGCGGACATTGGATGGCTCCTGTAGCGAATAAGGATCGGGGCAACCGGGCCGGTTTCAGTTCCCGGCTTCCAGGCGCGCGATTTCGGTCTTCAGCGCGGCCAGCGCGGCAGCAATTTCGTCACGGCTGTCCAACTGGTGCTTCGCCGCGGCTGCGACCGTCTTCATGTGCGCGAGATCGCCGGAGGCCGCCGCTTGCTGAATCGGCGCACCGTACAAAGGCCGTGGCCCGCCGTGCGGCTCGACGATCACCGGGCCGGGCTCGAGGGGGACGAATTCCCGATCGATCCTTGCCGGCACATTCTCGACGGCGTGCCAACTGCCGTTGTCGAAAAAGCTGTACGACGCAACGCCGCTTTGCCAGTCGCTTTCCAGCACGAGATGAAGCCGGAACGTCACGATCGAATTCGAGGTCGGGCCACCGTCGTTGCCCTTCAGCGTCACCAGGATGCGCGTGTTGACCGGCGGCATCAGCGCCATATAGGTGTAGTTGCCCCAGACGTCGGCATGGAAGTCGACCGGCGGATTCACTGCCTGCCCGATCGTTGCGGTGCCAACCACACTGCCGTCGGGCGCATCCACGAGCAATGCGAGCCTGAGCGTCGGTGCGCCCGGCATTCCTGTGCCGATGACGTAGCCCGCCGGGAAAAGCCCGGTACGCGTGTTTTCTGACATTTGGTCCTCCTGCGTGGTAAACGAAACGGCGATGCGTGCGACGGCGGCTCAGGCCCGCTCGCGCCGCACGATCTCCTGCTTGAGCTTGCCGACCGCGGCAGCCAGATCCCCGTGCTGCTTCAGAACCTCTTCGGCCTGACTGAGCAGAGCCTTCATCTTTGACACATCGCCTTCCGATATGGCCTGGTGGATCGCTACGCCATAAGGCGGAATGACGTGGCCGGTTTCCCTGTTCATAACGTTCTCGCTAAAAAGGTAGTCGTGCCGATTCGCGGAATCTCCGCGAGCAAGAGATCAAGCAACCGATGTGCCAGTCGTGGATCGACAGGCCTGTGTCCGTGCGCGGTGCCGCCGCTCGACAACCGGAGGACGAATTCGTCCGGCCGTTTGCTGCGCGATGGACGAATGTGTCCATGCGCAGCGCGGTCGCTCGATCTCCCGAATGCAAGCGCGCGAAGTCGGTGCCGGGGACGCGTGCCGGCGTGTCATGTCGGAAAAGGCTTGGCGCGCGTCGACAAGGCGCCGGCATGCGCCGCTCGCCAGCGTCTCGGGGATGAAGGTGTCGCGCGCGCAATCCGCCGTGCCGCGCGCTCAGGACATCGTGTTGACGCGATCGCTACAGCAGGCCCGGATCCTGGAGCGGAGTTGCGGGAGGACGTGCGGCGACTGGCACGTGCAAGGGTCGGTCGATCGCTTCGATGATCGACGTCTGGCGCGCGGTCTGCCGCGACAAATCCGCGAGATGTCCCATCGCGGCAAGACGAGCGGGCACCGAGCCCAGCGCTAACGCCGTCGAGATCGCAATGCGCAACCCTTGCTCGGCACCGGCCATGTCACCCAGCATCGATTGCGCACGAGCCTTGAGAATCAACAACTCACCGAGATACGCACGCTCCTGTCTGCGGATCGCCTTGTCGAGCGCGTCGGAAACAAGCACTTCGCATTGCCGCGCGCGGCCCGTGCTCAACAGTATCTCGCCATGCTTCCAAGCCTTGATCGAATGGAACAGCGCACCGCCCTGCTTTTCTATTTCGTTTTCATAGCCGTCCAGCAGCGTCGCCTCGGCATCCTCGAACTCGCCGATCGCACTCAGATAGCACGCCCGGAATATCCGGACCGCGCCGCGCGAACAGGCGGGTGCTCCGGTCGCCGGTATTGCGTCGAACCCACGGGTCAGGCGCCCGAGCCGCTCGACGTCGTTGAAAAGCATCGCAAGCCACGCGGCGCCTTGCAGGTCGAGCGCTCGACCGGGCAAATCCGGCGGATCGAGTTCCGCCCGTTCGGTCAAACGGCCCATGGCATCGCGTGCGTCGTCGAGTGCGCCAGTCTGATAAGCGGCGAGACCTTCGAACGTCAATGCGAGTCCCGCGACATCGGCACCCGACACGCCAAGCCGCCGATCGGCGCGGCCGATGCCGGTCAGCCCGCCACGGGAAAGCAGCGCCAGCGCTTCCTCGCTGTCGCCGAGCCAGAACAGCGTGTTGGCCAGCGCCACGTGCGCGTCGTCGAGCATCGCCCGATCGTCCATCGCGTGCGCGCGGCGAAGCAACTCCTGCGCAGTGGCACGCGCCCGCGTGAGTTGCAGCGTCACCAGTTGCGTCATCCAGATGCCGAATCGCGCCGTGGCGAGTTCGCGCGCATCGCAAACGCCATCGCCGATCGACAATGCAGCCTCGTAACAAGCGGTCGCTTCGGGAAACTGCCAGCCATGGACGCCTCGCAGCGCAATGGCGAGCAGGCGATAGGCGCCAAACTGCAATCGACGGCTCTCGTCGGTCGGACTGGCCTTTTGCAGGAGATCGAGGCAGCGGCGCAGCAGCGCGACGGATTCGCGATACTGGATCGCGCCGGCCAGCGCTTCCGCACGCTCCAGGCACTGTCGAGCCTCCCCGTATTGCGCTTCGCGCGCCTTGAGCCGGCGCTCGACGACCTTCCGGCCGACACCGAGCAACGCGGCCGCGGCGCTCTTGTTATACGAAGTCCTCTCCAGCGCGCGGTCGATCAGCAGGCGTTCGGCCGCGGCCAGCTTGTCGCTGCCACCGAACTCGAGCAAGCGGTCCGCCAGAAGCGCACATGCCGTCGCGTCGGGCGTGTCCGTGGCCAGAAACGGCGCGAGCGTTTCGGCGTCGATCCGCGCATGCTCCGCGAACACGCTGAGCTGGCTGACGAGATTGCGCAACTGGCGAACGTTGCCCGGCCACGGATGCTCGCACATCCGCTTGATTGCTGCCGGCGTGAACGCGATCGCGCGCGTTTGCTGGGCTGCAAAATGCACGGCCAGCAGCGGGATGTCCTCGCTCCGTTGCGCGAGTCCCGGCACATTGAGGATGAAAACCGCAAGCCGGTAGAACAAGTCTTCCCTGAATCGGCCAACGCGCGCTTCTTCCAGCAGGTTTCGATGGGTGGCCGCAACGATGCGTCCGGCAAAGCGCTGGCTTGCCGATGCTCCGATCGGGCGGAACGTACGCGTTTCGAGCACGCGCAGCAGCTTGGGCTGTAGCGCAAGCGGCAGCTCGCCGATCTCGTCGAGAAAGAGCGTGCCGGCCCCGACCTGGTCGAACAGGCCGCGGTGGTCGTCGACAGCGCCCGTAAAGGCGCCGCGGACATGACCGAAGAATTCCGCTTCGATCAGATCGTGGGGAATCGCGCCGCAATTCACGTCGATAAACGGCTTGTCGCACCGCGGGCCGTTTGCGTGAAGGCGCCGCGCCACCAATTCCTTTCCGGAGCCGGTTGGTCCGACAATCAGTAGCGTATGTTCGGTCGGCGCCACCCGATCGATCATACGGACCAGTTGGCGAAATGCTGCCGACACGCCGATCAGCACCTGTGCGTCGAGCATGCCGTTGCTGTGCGCGCACCCGTCCGCGCCGCCAGCGGCCCCGTTCTGGATCCCCTTCATCGCACGACGCCCGGTAATCGCGACACGGGTGCAGGCAAGACGATGTCGAGCCGACACGTGGTGGTCTCGGCGCACGCCGCCGCGCCGCAATCGTGCAATGTGCCCGCGCTGCGGACATCTGTCCCCGGTCTTTGCATGCTCTTTCCTATACGGTCAGGCTCTAGAGCGGTTTTTTCAATTTTCTTGTTTTTAAACCCGACACCACCACGGCAGTTCACGCATCGAGCTTTCAGCTCGGTTGCGGCAATCCGTGCAACTGAATAACGGCCGTTGCTGAAAGACAGTGTAGAGGGATTTATTCGAGCGGAAATAGAAATAAATAGGGCTTGATTATATCGCGGTAAAGTCGAAAGCGGAAATAATCGCCACGTTTGTTCACTAATCTCTACCCGACTAGAGTTGCCTCACATGGCAGCGGATGTCCCATCGCATCAATCCCTCACGCGGGAATGCTGTTGCTGCATTTCTTGCGAAAAATAGCAGCCATTCCATCGTGAACATCGACACGATGTTTTTACGGGAAGGCAGAATGACGGCCGCTGCGGATCAGCCAGTCGTTTCGACTATAAAAATTCGAATATCGTAATCGGGCTGATCTTTTTATATTTTTAATCACAGTCGGACGACCGTCCGTCACGAATGCTTCAAGCCGCGAGCCCCGCCGGCGAAACCGCCTGCACATCCGGATTGAACCGGGTCATGCAATTGAGATCGAGCGCGCGAATCCGCTCGGTCATGAAGTCGACGAAGATCCGAATGCGCGTCGGAAGATGCTGCCGGCTCAGATAGCAGATGTAGTGGCCGCGATCCTCCGGCACATGCTTCGCCAGTGCGACGACGAGCTCGTTCGACGCGAGATGGTCGCGGATCTGGTAGCCCGCCATCTGCGCGATGCCCGCTCCGTTCAGCACCGCACGCAACACCAGATCCGCGTCGTTGAACGTGAGGCGCGACGTCGGCAGGTACTTTTGCATGCGGCCGTCGACATTGAATTCCCATTCGAACACGCGACCGCTCGCAAAGCGGAAATTGATGCACTCGTGCCGGTCGAGGTCGCCGATGCGCTGCGGGAGGCCATATCGCGCGACATACGACGGCGCCGCGCAGAGCGCCATCTGCATCGGAATCAGTTGGCGGGCGATGATGCTCGAGTCTTCGATGCGCCCGTTGCGGAACGACACGTCGATCCGCTCCGACACCAGGTCGATCGGCCGGTCGTCGAGCAGCAGATCGATGATGATGTCCGGGTAGGCGTGCGCGAACTGTTCCAGCAGCGGCGCGACGATCTTCCTGCCGAACCCCACAGCCGAGCTGATGCGGATGACGCCGCGCGGCGGCCCCTGCCGCAACTCCAGCATGTCGTTCATGGCTTCCACGATCTGTGCCACGCCCTGATGGCAGTTCTCGAAGAATCGCCGGCCTTCGCAAGTCAGTTCGGTCGTGCGCGTGGTGCGCTGGAACAGCCGCGTGCTCAACTGCGCCTCCAGCTTCTGCACGTTCCGGCTCACGGCCGGCCGTCCGACGCCGAGCCGTTCGGCGGCCTTGGTGAAGCTCCCCTCGCTCGCCACCGCAACGAAGGCGAGGATGCCTGCATAGCTCGCACCGAAGCTCGCGGACAGCGCATCGGCGCGACCGGTCAGGTCGCGACGAACGCCGTGCTCCGATGGTTCCGAATGATTCATTTCCGCTGCCCCCAAGAGATGCCGATCATTCCGATTGCCCGCCGCCGGGCGCCCGCGAGCCGCCGCACGTGCGAGCGCGAATCAGTTCCGGGCGAGCCACTGGTCGAGACCGATGCGGCCGAGCCGCGCGGCCCCGAGCGGCACCAGCGATTTTTCCTCGACGCGGCCGCCGTAGTAGCGGGCGTCGCGATCGGTCACCACCGCGCGCGTGTCGCCGATCGACTTCAGATAGCGCGCGACGATCTCCGCGAACGGCGCGCGATCCGGGCCCGCGATCTCGATCGTGCCGTTCTGCGGCGCGGCGAGCGCGGTCTGCGCGACGAATGCCGACACGTCTTCCGCGGCGATCGGTTGAAACAGTCCGTCGCCGATGCGGACCGTGCCGTCTGCCGTGCCGGCATCCGCGATGCCGCCGATGAATTCCATGAACTGCGTCGCGCGAACGATGGTGTACGGAACGCCCGCCGCTTCGATCGCCTGTTCCTGCGCGACCTTCGCCGCGAAATAGCCGTTCTCCGGCATGCGGTCGCAGCCGACGATCGACAGCGCGACGTGATGGCGCACGCCCGCGGCCACTTCCGCCTTGCCGAGATTGCGTGCCGCCGTGCGGAAGAAGTCCAGCACCGCCTGCGGCTCCCATGACGGCGCATTCGCCACGTCCACGACGACGTCCGCGCCCGTCAATGCGTCGGCCAGGCCTTCGCCCGTGATGGTATTGACGCCGGTGCTCGGCGACGCGGCCAGCGCCTGATGGCCGGCTTCGCCGAGCAGCGTGACGACACGCGAGCCGATCAGGCCCGAACCACCGATGACAACGATCTTCATCGCAAATCTCCTGACGAATGGATTGCATTGGACTGCTGAGGTACGCGACGGCGACGGACCCGATGAAAGGCGGTCATGACCGTCGCATTACGTGCCGCAATTGTGGAAGAATCATGTCCTATCCATAAGTGCCAAGAATCGTCGATCGGACTGGTCCATACCGCATCTGCTTCAGTCCTGTTCGCGTTACCCGAGAGACCGTGATGTCTGCGCAAACGCCCCCGCTGGCGATCGAAATCGACCGGCACCACCAGTTGCCGGTCTATCTGCAGATTTGCGAGCGGTTCAAGGCCGCGATCGCCGCCGGTCATCTGCGCCCCGGCGATCGCGTGCCGGCGCTGCGCGGCCTGGCGACGCAACTGAACACCGCGCGCGGCACGGTTGAACAGGCTTACACGATCCTGGTCGACGAGGGCTATCTGCAAATGCGCGGCGCGGCGGGCACGTTCGTCGCGCCGTCCCTGCCGGTCTCGCTGACGCAGCCGCCGCCCGTGCGCGCCGAACACGCCGACCCGCAACGTGCGTCGGTCGCATCGGACGACACTCCGCCGCCGCGGCAACCGCAGCCGATCGCCGTCGCGCTGAGCGGCGAGCCGCGCCCGCTGCAACCCGGGCTCCCCGCGCTCGACGCATTTCCGCGCAAGGTCTGGCACCGGCTCGTGTCGCTGCGTGCGCGCAGCAGCGAACGCGCACTGCTCGGCTACCCGAATCCGGCCGGTTACCGGCCGCTGCGCGAGCACATCGCCACCTATCTGACGCTGTCGCGCGGCGTCAGCTGCGTGCCGGAACAGGTGTTCGTCACCGGCGGCTACCGCGCCACGCTGGAACTCCTGCTGCGCAGCCTCGCACGGGCGGACGAGCGCGTGTGGTTCGAGGATCCCGGCTACCTGCTCGCGCGCGGTTTCCTGTCCGAGACCGGCGTCCAACTCGTCCCCGTGCCGGTGGACGCCGACGGAATCGACGTCGAACGCGGCATGCAGCTGGACGCGCGGGCACGCTTCGCGCTGGTGACGCCGTCGCATCAGAGCCCGCTCGGACATACGCTGTCGCTGTCCCGCCGCATCGCGCTGCTCGACTGGGCCGAAAAAACGTCGGGATGGATCGTCGAGGACGACTACGACAGCGAGTTTCGCTATCTCGGCCGCCCGCTTCCCGCGTTGAAGAGCCTCGACCGGCGCGATCGCGTGATCTATTGCAGTACCTTCAGCAAGGCGATGTACCCCGGCTTGCGGCTTGCCTACGCGGTCGTGCCGGAGCGCGCCGTGGAGCGCGTCGAACGCGTGGCGTGCAGCATGAATGCCGGCTCGCCGCCGCTCCTGCAGGCGGCGCTGGCCGATTTCATCGAGCAGGGGCACTTTGCCCGGCATCTGAAGCGCATGCGCGCGCTGTACGGCGAGCGCCGCATGCTGATCGTGCACGCATTGCGTCAGGCGTTCGGCGAGCGGCTGATCGTCGAATTGCCGGTGGGCGGCATCCAGTTCGCGGTGCGATTCACCGACGGGCCCGATGGACCGGTCGACGACGTCGCCGTCGCCGCACGCGCGCGCGACGCCGGGCTCGCGGTCGTGCCGCTGTCGATCTGGTATGCGAACAGCCACACGCCGCTCACGCCGCGCGGCCTCGTCATCGGGTTCGCGAACATCGTCGACGCGGACGAAGCCCAACGTCACGCAAACACGCTGCGCGCCTGCCTCGGCCGCTGACGCGCGGCCCGCTGCGGGTGGCGCGTCACAATCCCAAGGCAGTGCACGACCGGTCGCGCCACCGCAATCGTGGAAAGATCCATGCGCCACAGCGCCCGTCGCGCTCACCGTATTGGTACGGAGTGGGCAACACCATGCATCCCGAGCCGATCTGGTCCGGCGGCGCGCCTTCGCCTAGCATGCAAGCGCGCGTCGGCCATCGTTCGAACGATGGTCATGGGGTCGCCCTGCCGGCAGGGCTCGCACCCTTGCGCCGACGCGCGTCGACGCACCACGCACCGTCCGGACACGCCAGGTTCGGAACGCTCGCGTTCGCCGATTACAGACAGGGAGACGTATGGAGAACGAGAGGTTGCAACCTCCGCCGCTGACACTGCTCGACAAATACCGGGGGCGGGAATTGGCCCCGCTCTACACGACGACGGTCACCGTCTCCGGCGGCGAAGCCGGGCACGGCCGCGCTTCGGGCGTCGCGCGATCCGACGACGGCTGTCTCGTCCTCGATCTGCGGTTGCCGACCGAACTCGGTGGTCCGGGCGGCGGGACCAACCCCGAACAGCTTCTTGCCGCCGGCTACGCCGCGTGCTTTCACGGCGCGCTGAGTCTCCTCGCGCAACGCGAGCCGATCAATATTCGCGACGCCACCGTGGCCGTCGAAGTCACGTTCGGTCGTGATCCGATGGATGGCGGATATGCGCTGACCGCCAATGTCACCGTGCGCATGCCGGGTGTCGACCGGCAGGTCGCGGAACGTCTTGTCCGCGACACGGAGCGCCTGTGCCCCTATACGAAGATGGCGCGGCAGGGCATCTGCAGTGTCCTCGCCGTGTCGGCGTGACTGAATCTCGCCGACATACGTGGCGGACGATTGGTGCCGAAGCGACAACAGAGTGCGCACGTCGCCGGCACTACTGGCCCGCGAGACCCGCGATTACGATGGCTGCCAAGCGGGTCGTGCGATCAATCGCGATACGCAGGGCCGGCAGTACCCGCTTCCACAAATCAGGAGAACGGATCATGACGCAACGTATCAACTACTTTCAGCAATCACCGGAATTCACCAAAAAACTCGTCGAGCTCGACGGGTTGTTTCAAAAGACGACGATCGAAGTGCCGGTCCGCGAGCTCGTCGAAATTCGCGCATCACAACTGAACGGCTGCGCGTTCTGCGTCGACATGCACGTCAAGATGGCCCGGATCCACGGCGAGCGCGAACTGCGCATGCATCACGTCGCGATCTGGCGCGAGTCGACGCTGTTTTCGCCGCGCGAGCGCGCCGCGCTCGCATGGACCGAAGCCCTGACGCATCTTCCGTCGGATGGCGTGCCGGACGATCTCTACGAACGCGTGCGGGCCCACTATTCCGAGAAGGAGCTGTCGGATCTGACCTTCCTCGTCGGTGCGATCAACAGCTGGAACCGGCTGAATGTCGCGTTCCGCATCGTGCCCGGATCGTTCGACAAGACGTTCGGGCTCGACAAGGCCAACCTGGAGTAACGACATGAAGCGCATCATGCTCGCTCTTGCACCGCTTGCGCTGTCGCTGCTGATGCCCGTTCAGCCGGCCGCCGCCGCACCTCAAGCCACGGTTACAACGCTGACCACGGAGCCGTTGCCCGAGTATCCGGGCAAGGAGGTCGAGATGATCGTCGTGGATTATCCGCCCGGCAGCGTCGATCCCGTTCATCGTCACGACGCGCACGCATTCGTCTATGTGCTCGACGGCAGCATCGTGATGGGCCTGAACGGGGGGAAGGAGGTCACGCTTCATGCCGGCGACACGTTCCACGAAGGCCCGAAAGACATACACACGGTCGGACGAAACGCCAGCAGCACGAAGCCGGCAAGATTCGTCGTGTTCCTGATCAAGAACCAGGGTGCGCCGGTCCTCACACCCGTGAAATAGCCGGATCATCGTAGCGGCCCGGCGACGCCGGGCCCGCTCACGGGAGGCGTGAGTTCATCGCCACGGGCCGGCGCTCGGCGGGAAGCTGCGCGTCGTGCCCATCCTGGCGCGCGAGCGCCGCGGTGCCCCTTTCCACGGCACGGACCACTGCTGCCCAAATTACAGCAGCGTTTTCGATTCCGGCTCCTCCTCGACGAGCGGCACGCACCGGACGGCAATTCTCTCCTTCGCACCGACCGAACCTAATCCTCGGGCGCCGATGGAAGCGGAATCCAGTGCGTGTACCCGGACTGCGCGTCCGCCACGTCCTCGAATCGAGCGACGACCGCGAACCCTCCGTGCGTCCAGGCCAACACGTTAAGCGCCTGATCGGCATCCAGTCGTGTCGGACAGTGCTGACTCGTCCTGATCCAGTTCTGGCTTTTGCGTGCGCCCTGCCACCCCTCCCATGCAGCGGCCACCCGCGTGCCCCTGACGTAGCCGTCCTGGTCACGGACGCGGTTGACGACGTCGGCGCGATATTCGCTTGGCGTATCGCGAAACCACCATTGCTCAAACAATTCTCGTTCGGTTCTCACAGACCCCTCCCCACACAGTGTGGCGTCGAGCTCAATACGCAGCGTGAGCCGCCGCTGATTTCATCAGACGTCGAGCATTCGCTATTCCCGCGCCGCGGCTACCGTCGTCGCAGGGGCTTGTGCGTCCGCTGCACAGCCGACGCTCAAACTGGCCCGAAATCCATCAGGAACGAACCCGGACCGCGTTCCGCCCTCGACCGAAAAGGCTTGACACCGCCGCTGCCGCCGCGTACTGTCGGCCGTGAAGTATTCAAGAAGCGCGACTGCTGCTCATCATCGACCGCGAACTGCGGTATTCGTTGTCCTTTCCCTCCTTGATTATTTTCCCGCGTCCGTTTGCGGCGCATCCGTTCGTCTATTCTCAGGAGATCTAACATGGATACCGGTACTGTTAAGTGGTTCAACGACGGCAAAGGCTTTGGCTTCATCACGCCCGACAAGGGCGGCGACGATCTGTTCGCGCACTTTTCCGAAATTCGCGGCGACGGTTTCAAGACGCTGGCCGAAGGCCAGAAGGTGAGCTACGAGACCAAGAGCGGCCCCAAGGGCCTGCAGGCAGCGAACATCACCCCGCTGTAAACCGTCTCAAGCCTCGACTTCGCGCAAGGAGCGACGCGTTGGCGCCGCTCCTTGTGTCATGCATGGCCTCGCGGCGCCACCGTCTCGAGGCCAGCCCGACTGGTCCGTCCGCTTCGCAGGGAGACATTGAACCTGCGTGGGCAGATGCCCTCATGGTGCGCGTGTTCGACCGCGCATGTGTGCCCGGACCAGCCATCCTCGCAGGATCGCGCACGCGACGCAGCAGGAGAATTTCCATGACCCAATATCAGTCTCGCGGCAACAAGGCGCCTCCACGTGCCAAGCAGCCCCCGATGTTGCCCAAGCTCGGCACGGCGCTGAACTGGGTGCCGCCGAAAGAGTCCTCGATCACGAAAACGCAGCAGAAAAAGCCCACGACGTCTGCGCAATAGCGTCCACATCGCGGCTGCACAAGCAGCGGCGACTGTCGCGCAACCTGTTGCGGCGCGGGGCGGAGCCGGTCACGATCCGTCACCACGCGCCTGCCGGTTGCTGCACGTAATACGGAATAAGTTGGAGGCCCGGCGAACGATGCGCGTATGATGGGCTTATCCGAGCGATCACCCGCCCTCCGAGCGCTCCCCTTCACCACCGCGCGCTTGTTGCATCCCCCTCCGCCGCGCTGCAATTTTGTCCCTTTCACCCCCGCCGGCCCGCCCGACAATGGACGGACCTCGGCCGGACGAGTTCGACCGTGCTTTTCGCCGCGGCCGAACGACAGGAGTTTGTCATGAGCATGCATTCCTACCGTGGATTCGAGATCTATCCACTGATTTACCCGCACGTACCGGCAGCGAATGGTGCGCCGCACAACTACGATGCCGGCTTTGACGCAGCAGTCAGGATTTGTCTTCGCGGTGCGACGGATACGCAGACGCAAAGCCAGACGTACCGGCTTCGCGACAACGCGCCGTTCGGTACGGCCGGTGACGCACGTCGCGCATCGGTGCGCTATGCCGAGAACATCATCGACGACAATCGCGAAACACACGCGTTCCTATCGAACGCAGGCTGAGGCGGCTACCCAGCCGATGCGATGCATCGGCAATCTGGAGAGCAACATGGTCATTGACGAACTACTCGCATTGATCGGCCGGCACGAGGTTGCGTGGGCCGACACGATCTCGCTCGCCGGCATCGCTGATTCGGCACTGTCTCACCAGCAAGAGTTGCAAATGTACGGCGCGATACGCGCGCTATCGATCGGTGCCGGACACTCGGAATTCGAGTCCGACGAGATAGCGAGCGCCGTCATGACACGGCTCGGCTAACTTCTTATTCGAACGTTTTCAAACAGGGCAACCATGACAACCGTCACACTGAAAGTCAACGAACCGATCGATGTCGCACTGCGCCGATTCCGCCGCGACATCGAGAAAACCGGGTTGATTCGCGAGCTGCGCAGCCGCACCGGCTATGAAAAGCCCACGACGGAACGCAAGCGCAAAAAGGCCAGCGCCGTTGCCAGGCAGCGCCTGCGCGCGAAGCGCATGTTGCCCCCGCGCAAAATGTACTAGGAGCGCATCGTGTCCAACCTGCCGGCCGACGCCCCACCGTTTTTCCCGTTGACGAAATGCCAGGTGGATTTCGATCAACAGAAAGACATGGTGACGCTACTGCCGAGCTTCTATGCGTTCGGCTGTGAGTACACCAGCCGCGGCCTCCTGATCGGCCGGGACGATGCCTTCAAATTGATTGCAGCCATCGAGAAAGCGCTCAGCGTTCAAGGCTGAGCGGCCAGCGCGGACGCTTCACAAGCATCAAAAGCAGAAGACCAACCATGCGCGTCGCGACCCGGTACGTGGACTTGCTCTGTTTCCTTGTTGCCCTTCAACTGGTCACCAAAAGGAAAACGCGCGAGTGGTTGTCGCCGTTTCAGCTCGTGGAATCACTGCAGGCATGGCTTGTCGTCCATCGCGCGAAATGCGAATGGCGCGATCGTGTCTGGATAGGGCACGCGTCTCTTCAGATCGCGAAGTCCGTCCACGCGGTGGACGACCCTCCGCTCCCGGAGCGGCTTCCTGGCGTGGAAGACGACTCGACCGCCCGTCCGCGAGGCGCGATCGCCAATCGGTCGGGCCTGCGGATAAAGTGCATTCGCTACCTTCGAGAGCATGTCTGATAATGGCCGCGCGCGCACGGGGACGAACCAAAGCGGGTCGGTGAGTTTGCCGATCCGGAGTCCGATTTGCCAACGCCATCAAGAAGAAGCCACGCCGCGATGATCACTGACCCAACATCCGTACCGCACTACCTCGTCCTGCTGAGCGGCTGGCAGCCCTATGTGCTGGATATGGAGCGCGTCGTGATCCGGCGGGAAGCAAGCCGGTTGCTGCTTGCGTTTGCGCGGACGCGTGGAAAACTCGAGCGTATCGACGGTGACGAATGGAACATGTTTTCCGACGCACAAAACCTCTCGACCCTCGAGCGTGGGCAGGCGCGGTTCTACGCACTGGTAAAAGGGACCGAAACCGAGCATCAGCTGCGGTTGCTGACCGTTCTCTGACATCGGATTTCCGAGTGGAGTCCGGCGCGGTGAGATTCGACCGCGCTACCTGAATGCCGATCATCCCGTCCACTGCACGCAAGGGCGCAGCTTGACGTCCTCACCCGCCTAAAGGCAGGTGATTCCCACACCTGGCGATGCACGTCCGCATCGGAGAATGTTCAGCGCAGCGTTGGTATCTCGATCATGCTCGACACCACATTCACTACAGGCCCACTCTCTCATTCGCAGTCCCGCGATACCTTTCGGCCGCGTCGTGCTGTCTTTCGATCCACACGCCGAACAGGACTGGGTAGAACCGCTTTCGTCCACTTCCTCGAACGTGGCTCCGTGCGCGATCGCTTTGTAACGGAGCTTGTTTCGGAAGGACGACCAGGATGCGTCGTAGACGCTCTTCGCCATCCTGGTTCTGGCGAGCTTCGCAGCCGACACGTTGCCGACCGCGATGTAATCGAAGCGCCGCACCAGATCGAGCGCGAGCTTGTGCTGGAAATCGGCACGGGCATTCGCGACCTTGGCGTGCAACTTCGCGATATGCCGCCTGTGCTTTCGCGCCCGTTGAGCTTTCGCCAGTTTCTCCGCCGCGCGTCGGCCGAATCGGTCATTGGGCAGCTTCTCGCCGGTCGAAAGTGTGACGAAGTCTTTCAGGCCGAGATCGATGCCGACACCGGAATGGATCGGGCGGGCCTGAACATCCGGCATCTCAATCGCGATGTTGAGAAACCAGTTGCCCCGCGCATCCTGCGCAAAGTTGGTCCCGTCCTTGATCTTGCCTTCGGGAAGCGGTCGGCTGTGGAATACCCGAAACGTGTTACCGGCAAAACGAAACGCATCGCCTTCGCGCTTCAGGTCACGCCCCTTCAGCGGCACCCAGCCCAGCGATTTCCTGCCGCGATAGCGCAGGTAGGGCCGACGGTGCTGACTGCGCGACTTCGCGTATTGCTCGCACGTCGCGTTGATCGTGCCGGGGTGGATGCCGAGCGCCTTGCTGCTCCCCGTCGTCAGCACGTTCAGATCGAATCCCGTCGGCCATTTCTTGCTCCACTTGAGCGCGTGCTTCTGCGTGTCGTTGCAGAAGTTCCAGACGTAGTTCACCGCACGGCTCTGCTTGTTAAGCAGTCCGTTGAGCGACTTCACGCGGTAGCGGTAGACAAGGATCATGCCGGTGATCCTAACCCGTGCAAGAAGCTGCCTGTCAACAGCAATCCTTTCCTTCCCGCCATCCGCCCCGAAGGAAGTCCCCTTGGGGGAAATGGCGGGGTTTCTCGGAGCAAATTCTGATGAAACTGGTTTTGGTGGGTACTTTGTTGTGCTGTGTGATCGTCTTCCTGTTCTGGGGCAACCCGCGAGACGGCGACCGGTAGCGCATCCGTCGCCATCGTACGACCTCGAGTCGACGCATAAGAAGAGCGCCGCCGCGTATGCTCCAGCAGCGCCCCCAAACGACTCCCCCGTTCATCCCACGGAAGACCGCTTTGCGCCGACGGCACGCCGGCCGCCGCGCGGCGTGTCGGCTATCTCAGGTCCGCACGGCAGGCGCCGTGTCGTGCGCGCCGGACGTCAATGCCAGTGCCGCAAGCGCGCCAGCCGGCGCGAGCAGCGCCCAGAATCCGATGTAGCGAAAGCCGAGCGCGCCCGCCATTGCGCCCAGCGCGAACGCGACGATCGCCGGCAACATCTTGCCGAACCGGGCGCGCGCAGCCACGCGCGCGCTGTCGGCCGTGCCGGCCGACAACAAGTCGACGACATCGAGAATCGCCTGCGTGACGTTGCCCGTCATCACCGTGTTAGGCACGCTTGCGCGTGCGATCACGCGCGGATGCGCGTTCTGCACGCCCATCGCGAACGTGCCAACGATGCCGGCCACGAGCACCGGCAGGCTGTCGGACTGCGTGACGGGCGTCGCCCACACACCGGCCGCGCAGAAGCCGAGCAGCATCACGGCCTGCACCGCATACAGCGCACGCGCGCCCTGCCATGCCGGCCGCGCGGACAACGACCGCGCGATCAGGCTCGCCGCGATGACGCCGCATATGAATGCGGGAAATACGCTCAGTTTCAGCACCAGGCCCTGCCCGAACCCGGCAACGCCCGCACCGATCAGCACGAAGTTGCCCGTCACGTGTGCGGTGAACAACCCGAACAGCGAGACGAAGCTCAGCGTATCGACGAACCCGGCGACCGCGGAAAGAAGGGTGTCTTCAGATTTCAATTCGTGATGTTTGCGTAGAGGTTGGGCAACGTGGCGCCCGTGGGTTGCACGGTTGCCGCGTCGCGTTCGCGGGAGGACCGACCCGGCGCTCAGGAATTGCCGTCGCCCTCCCCGCGTTGAATATCGCCGACGATAGTGACAAGGACGAGCGCCGCAATCAAGCCCAGGTGTTCAAAAAAGCTGTTCAGCGCCATGAAATGCTCGGCGCCGGAGCGATTCCAGAAGTCGTTCGCCACGACCATCGCGACGAGCGTCAGCATCCCGAGGCTGCCCGCGCCGAGCCACGTGAAGCGGCGAAACACCACGCACAGCGAGCCGCCGATCTCGACCGCAATCGCCAGCGCCGCCCACAGCGCCGGCGGGTGCAGGCCGAAATGCGCCTGCTCCGCGACCGCATCGCCGAAGT
>NZ_JAWRYD010000168.1:0-320 GCF_046534765.1 Burkholderia sp. SIMBA_062 | reverse complement strand
CTGACCTCGCCGCCTTCGGGAGTATGGCGGATCGCGTTATCGAGCAGATTGGTCAACACGCGTTCGGTCATGGCGAGATCGGCGCAAACGGCAGGCAAACGCGGCGGGACCACGGCTCGCAAGCGGATCCGGCGCGCCTGCGCCGCAAGCTCGAACTTCTGGAACACGTCCTGCACGACATCCGCGAGGGGAAACGTCTCCAGCGTGAGCTGGACGTTCTCATGTTCGAGGCGCGCCAACTCGAACAGCGATTGAGCCAGCCGTCCCACCTTCGCACTCTGGGTCAGCGCGATCGCCAGATAGCGGCGACGCTCGACGCC
>NZ_JAWRYD010000167.1:0-321 GCF_046534765.1 Burkholderia sp. SIMBA_062 | reverse complement strand
CGGGCATTACCGTGGTCACCGCGAGTGACGGCCGTGAGTACAACAGGGAAAGGTTGAAGGCGCAGCCAATGGATCTGGTCTATAGCCTTCTGGTCATGATTCGGGCTCATGAAGAGAGCGATACCAAAAGTAAGCGCGTGAAGGCCTCAATCAAGCGCTTGTGTGAAGGCTGGATCGCTGGCCACTACCGGGGTTTGATCCGCAATGGCAGCGACCCTCGCTGGGTCCGCCTCGTCGACGGTGACTGGGAGTTGATTCCTGATCGTACCGAAGTTGTGCGATTTGCCATCGAGAAGTATCGCGAAGGATATGGCGCTGATC
>NZ_JAWRYD010000166.1:0-321 GCF_046534765.1 Burkholderia sp. SIMBA_062 | reverse complement strand
ACTTAGACTCTTGCATACTAATGGCCCTAACTTCGTGAAAACTACTATGCATAGCAACCTCCTTGTTTTTCGAGTATAGTTTTTGAAAGAATAATCAACAAACCTTACACCCCTTGGCCGCAGATTCTGAGTGCAACACCTGAGTTTCCCTGTAAGGTATTGCGCTCATGTCATACTCAGAACTCAGCATTACTGATCGTGCCACTAT
Organism: Burkholderia sp. SIMBA_062; assembly: GCF_046534765.1. NCBI lineage: Bacteria > Pseudomonadati > Pseudomonadota > Betaproteobacteria > Burkholderiales > Burkholderiaceae > Burkholderia > Burkholderia sp. SIMBA_062. The sequence goes on along the minus strand of NZ_JAWRYD010000166.1, from coordinate 113 downwards.
CCAGGTTTGTCTCTCTCAAGGCCTGAGCCTCCGAGCCATTGCTCGATGTCTGAGTCGTTCTCCCTCCACTATCAGCCGCGAAATTCGCCGAAATAGTGAGCCGAACAACGACT
>NZ_JAWRYD010000051.1:0-40854 GCF_046534765.1 Burkholderia sp. SIMBA_062 | reverse complement strand
TCTTTTCTTCTTCATCGGCATATCCATGACGTTTACACCTCATGATATGCCCCGCCCACGAAATCACGGATAGGTCCAAAAAAGCCCGCAATCGCGGGCTTCAGCTTACTCGCGCACCGACTGTTACGCCGGCGTGCAATCCCGCAGCATCGGGCTACCGATCAGGCGGCCATCACCTTCGCAGGTCCACGTCACCTTCTTGCCTTTCTCGAGCGACGCCGCAAGTGCTTCATGTTCTTTGCTCAAGTACGCGTTGACGGGCATGAATTCGTTACTGGACCGCAGCTTCACCACGATATTGTCGAACGCATCCTTATCGATGCTCTGAATCGTTCCGCTCACCGACAGGGCCTTGCCCTTGTATTTTTGGTCTGCGGCAACTTCGTTTTTCTCGTATGCAGTGAAGAGCGCTCCAGCGGTCACACCGACTTTCTCAACCGGCTTGGATGCCTCGCTTACCGAGTTCGAGGCAGTCGAACCGGTTGCTGCGTTCGACGCTGTCGACGTTCCCGTGGTCGGCTTCTCGCCAAAAATGGCTCCCACGATCCCGATAGCGAAAACGACACCGACGACGATGCCAAGCACTTTGAGCAGTTTCTTCATAGGTCCCTCGGATAGGTAGCGCGTTGCGCCTGTTGGAAATTGGTATAGGAGGTCATCGGCGAGTCGCATCGGCTTTCTGCCATGCTGCCCCGCCCTCGACGGCGACGCACTGCCGGCGAACACCGGCCTGCATGACGACGCTGCCTGGTGAATAGCGATCGCCGCCGTACTCGCAATGCTGCGCAGGCTCTGCGGCCTGGGCTTGCGAGGGCGTATTAGGTTGGTGCGCCCCGACATACTGCACGGCCGCAATGACAGCAGCTGCAGTTGCCACGATCGACACGGCAGGCCAAACCCATCGGTGCTGTTGTTGAGTTGGTACCGGTGCGGGCCGTGGTGCGGGTGATGGCGCTAGCGCGGAAGTCGGAGCCTGCGCCGCCACATCCACCCGAGACGGTTCGGGCGCTCGAGCCGATGCAGTGACAGCCGGCGGTACCGGAAGCTCTTGACGTGACTCGCTCGGCACGACTGATTGCGACGAGGCGGCCGTCGCCGCTTTGTCTTCCCGGTGTCCAGGCGCAGTAGGTGCCTGACCTAGCGTGCCGTTCCGTATCCAGCCGTCGAGGTACTTGATTGCCCGCTCGTACACATTGCGCGGCATCTCATCCATTCGCTCGAAGTCGAACACCGTCATGAGCCGGCGGTACACCATCAACTTATCGGTGCCCGTCTTCTCTTCGATCTCGAATGCTTTTCGCGCGATCGCATTGCGCTGCTTGTCGCTGATGAATTTCGGCACGAGCGGCTTCGATTCACTGCCGTGGAAGTGCACATTGACGTTCGTTTGCGCGCTGTTGCTCTTCACATCCCCGCCGGCGACTTGCCCGACATCACCACTGAACTTCTGATTCATTGACTTCTTTTTCTCCTACGGCTGGCCCTGCCGTGTAGTGCACTTTCGCTACAGTCAACTCTCTCGCTTCTTCTTCCGCCCTGCGCCGCTCATGTTGATTGAGAAGGGGCCTGTCACATCACCAGTGACGTGCTGCCCGACGCTAGCGCCCTGAAAATTCTGATGAACCGTCGTGGCCTTCTTGGCAGACGGTGCAGCGGTGACTGGCTGCGTCATTCCCCCGATCATGCCCAGCACGCCGGCGCGCCCCTGCGCGTCGAGCGAGCGGTATCCCGCCAACAAGACATGTTCGTCCGCCGATAGCTCCAACGTGCTGTGTTGCCCTGTCAGGACATAGAGCACGTCGACCCCAGCTTGGGCTACGGCAGACAAATACCCCCAATCAGGCGAACGATCGCCGCTCTCGTAGCGGCTTTGGGCGACGTTGGTCGTCCCTGCTCGGTCGGCAAGCTCGGCCTGTTTAAGGCCGAGCCGCTTTCGTTCCGCTTTTAAACGCTCACCAAAAATTTCCATACGGGCAAGTTTTCCGTTGCAATTTGCCAAATTGGCAATTACACTTAGCTTGTGCAAGGTTAACGAAGGGAAAGTATACCGCCATGCTTCGCAAGAAAGCTCCCATCACACGCTCTCCGCGCGGCGTCCTATCCAGCAAGCCCGTCTACATGCGGCTTATGCCGGATGAACGCCGCGCGCTAGAAGAACTGTCCACGTTTCTGAACCGGTCGACGTCGAGCGTCGCCCGTCTCATCTACCTCGAGGGCGTTGAACGGTACCGCGCCAAAGTTACCGGCTCCACGGCTCAACCGCACTCAACCTCTTTTGCCAGGCGTTGAGTCATGCAACCACCCGCCCTAATCGAACCTGCGTTGCGCCATGCGTTGCATGGTCCTAAACGTCACGAAGTACAAACAGCGCTCGGATGGGACGACTCCGAAGTCAGCCGCTTTTTGAGCGGCGGCAAGGGCATCGTCATCGACAAGATTGACACGCTAGTTGCCGCCGTTGGCTTCGTTTGTGTGACCCGCAAATATCTCGACGCTGTCGCGACCTTGGGTGAAGTCGGCATGTTCTGCCAATGCGCGCGCCAAGGTCGCGGCGAATGCAGCCGCCCGTAGGAGCATCCCGAATGAAATTGAAGTGCCATCACTGCGGCAGCCGCGCCGTCATTCGAACCAGCCGCACGCTGTCCGCTCTCGTTCGCGAGGCGTACTGCCAGTGCACGAACATCGAATGCGCGACGACCTACAAGATTCACGTCGCGACCGTCCATACGATCGCGCCGAGCCTCAATCCGAATCCGCACGTGTACGTGCCGATCGGCAAGGTTGATCGGCTTCCGACCGATTCGCGACAGCTCCCGCTGCTCGACGCCTAAGCCCTAACCCCCTTTTCGCTGAACACCCATCGCGCCCGCTCTGCGGGCGTGAGGGACTCCTTTTGCCTGAAATTTCTTGGAGGCCGTATGCAAACGCTGATCCCCGCACCGATCGCCGCACTCGCTCAATCGCTGTCCTACGACGAGCGCGTCGCCTACCTCACGAAGATCTCCGCTGCCGACGTACGCGCCGATGTGTTCGTCGCGTACGCCCGTGCCTTGGGCTTCGTCGTGTCGTGGGACCTGGCGCGCGGCACACCGGTGCTCGACTGGATGCACTGACGCAATGCGCGCGCCCCTCACCGAACTCGACCTGCGCGCGATGTGGCGCCGCCTGCGCATGGTCGGGAATTTCGACGCCCTGTGTCCGGCCGCGCGCCACGCCTTCGAATGCACGGCCAACGTATGGCGTGATCGCGAACCCGCGCCCGAGCGGCCGGCCGTCGACGGGAAACGCCGCGCCGCGAACGACTTCGACTGAACCATTCGCGCCGGCCGCCGGCGCACTCACCTGGAAACCACACCATGAAGCCCTACGTTTTCGGCATCGGCGTGCTGCTGATGCTTTCGCTCTCCCTCACCGGCGTCTACTACCTGGCCGCCGACGTGCTGCGCCTGTTCGACGTTCGGCTCGCGCGGCCGATCGCTTTTGTGATCGGTGTCGTCGCAATGATCGTCTTGGTCGCGGCGCTGGCCTGGACCGTTCCGCCGCGGGGCTGACACGATGACGAACGAGCCCACCATTCGTTACGAGCTGCTGACTTCGGCCGGCCTGCGCACTGTCGCAGGCGATCACGTCGCAATCCCGAACGACGCCGGCGCCACGTTCGGCATTCACATCGAGTCGCACCTGCACGACGGCCACCCCGATAAGTGCATCGTCACGCACCTGATATCGGGCATCCGCATCGGCCACGGCGCGACGCGTACAGCAGCCCTCGCGAACGCGACGTCGAATCTCGAACGCAACCGCAAGCGCCTGCGCACCATGCTCGACCAGGCGATCACCTCGCGCTACGAGCTGCAGCACGCCGTTCAACGCCTGCAACAGAACCATCACGACATCCTCGGAGGCGCAGCAGCATGACGCACACGACTACCCCTCACGACGCCGCACTCGCCGCTTCCATCGCGGCGGCCGCCGACGTTCTTCGCTTCGACCACGAGCCCGGCGGGCTGCAGCGCGTCGCGGTGCTCGCGCTGTTCGTCAGCATCCTCGGCGATCGCCTGGCGCTTGCCTTCCCCGCGTCGGCCGGCGCGCTCCGCGCGCTCGTCGACAGCCCCGCGACACCCGGCAATCCTGCCGCCCTCTCCCTGCATCAACCGCAACAGCAATAACGATGGCCTCGATCGACGAACTGAAACAACGCATCGACCTGCACGACCTCGCCGATCGCCTCGGCTTGAAGCGCGGTCGCGGCGGCGACCGCGCGCTGTACCACTCGCCGCAGCACGACGACAAGAGCCCGTCCCTGTCGATCTACGTGGACCACCCGAAGCACGGCACCGGCTGGCGCGACCACAGCGCCGACGTCGGCGGCTCGTGTATCGACCTAGTCATTCACACGCGCGGCGGCACGGTCGCCGACGCGGTGCGCTACCTGCACGACGCGTACGGCATCCCGCTCGACCGCCAGGCGCCGGCCGAGCGCCGTGAGAAAACGACCGTCGAATACATCGCCGATCGGTGCTTCGCCGAGCGCGACCACGTGCGCGATTACCTCATCGGCCGGGGCATTTCCGCAGCCGCGATCGACGCGGCGATCGCCGCGCGCTCGCTCGGCTTCAACACGTGGACCAGCTCGAAGATCGCCGCCGGCGAAGTCGGCCACGCCGGCCCGGCCGCCGCGTTCATCGTGCGCGCGCCTGGCGACGCGCGCGTCGTCGCCGTCGACATGCGCTACGTCGACCCCGCGCTCAACGGTGGCGTCAAAACGCAGACCCAGGGCGACAAGGCCGGCTACGGCTGGACCGCCGATCCTCGCCGGCTCGACAAGGCGAAGCGCGTGTTCATCGTCGAAAGCGCGATCAATGCGCTGTCGATCGACACGTGCGCGATGCCTGGCGCGGGCGCGCTCGCGCTGCGCGGCCTGGCGAACGTCGACGGCATCGACTTCACGTTCCTGCGCGGCAAGCAGGTCGTGATCTGTCTGGACAACGACGAGCCGTTCGCTGAGGGCCACCCGCGCGCCGGCCGCCGCCCTGGGCCGGAAGCCGCCTGGGCGCTCTACGAACGGCTCACGGCGCTGAACATCAGCGCCGTGCTCGTCGACCAGGCGAATTGGTTCGCGGACCTCGCGGACGGTGAGAAGGCCGTCAAGCCGATCAACGACGTGAACGACTACCTGCAACTGCGCGGCCCGGCCGATCTGCAGCGCGCACTCGACCAGCTCGAGCCGTGGCTTATCGCCGGCCTCGCCGGCGACGCCACACGTCGTGGCCGGCCGCGCATCTTCCTGCCGTCGCACGACTTCGCGCAGTACTGGCGTTTCCGCGTCCGGCCGGACTTCACCAGCTACATCACGAAGATGGACAAGAACGAGGAAAGCGGCGTCGAGACGCCCGTCATGACGGACCTGTGCGGCTTCCGCATCGCCGGCATCAGCCGCGTGTCCGTGGCGAGCGCGACGTCGACGATGACGGGCGACGCTGACCAGGCACCGACCGTCTATTTCGCCGTGTCCGTGCAGGCGCCGCGCCACGGCGCGCAGCTCGTGCGCCGCGTGATGCTCGACGACCAGCTCCACAACGTCGACCAGTGGGGCAAGTTCGGCCCGATCTGGGCGCCGGCGCCGTTCAAGCGTATGGTCAACATCCTCGAGCGCGGTGCCGACCTCGGCGCGCGCCAGGCCGCAAACTTCGTCGGGCTCGCCTGGCGCGACGGCCGCCTGATCGTCAACGAAGGCCCGGACTGCTACTTCACCGAAGCCGACAAGCAGTGCCCGTATCACAACCTGACGTTCCCGACCGGCCCGGCCAGTGACGCGCGCCGCGTCATCGCCGCGTACCAGGCCACGTTCAAACAGAACGCCGCGACGATTCCGCTCGTATGGGCGCTCGGTGGCCACCTGAAGGCGTTGCTCGGTTTCTGGCCGCACATCACGATCCAGGCGAACAAAGGCGCCGGCAAGTCGACGCTCATCAAGCGCCTCGAGCGCTCGCTCGCGTTCACGATGTTTTCCGGACAGTCGCTGCAGACCGAGTTCCGCCTGCTGACCAGCATCAGCCATACGAGCCATCCGGTCGGATGGGAAGAGCTGTCCGCGCGCCGGCAGGACGTGATCGACAAGGCCGTCGGCCTGCTGCAGGAGAACTACCAGTACACCGTGACACGTCGCGGCACCGACATGACGGAATACCTGTTGTGCGCGCCCGTGATGCTGGCCGGCGAAGACGTGCCCGTGCGCAGCCTGCTCGGCAAACTCGTGCGCACGACGCTGACCGGCAAGCGCGGCCCGCTGATGCCGGACGATCTGCCGCGCTTCCCGGTTCGGCAGTGGCTCGAATTCCTCGCCGGCCTGGACAAGCGCGCCGTGTCCGACCAGTACGCGACGCTGCGCGACAAGGCGCTGGCCAACTGCCGCGCGAGCGGCGAGGACGACGGCGCGAAGCGGATGGCCGGCAACTATGCGGCCGTCGCGCTCGCCTGGCGCTACCTGTGCGAGTTCGCCGGCATGGATCCGAGCGAAGGAGACTTCCCGCGCGACCTGCTCGCCGAAATGAACGGTCACATCGCCGAGACGAGCGCCGATCGCGAGCCGTGGGTCTGGATCATGGAAACCGTGCTGTCGGAGATCGACGGCGGCAATTACAAGCACCCGTACACGTTCGACATGGTCGACGGCGAGTTCTGCCTGCTGATGCGCACGGGCCACGTGATGGACCACATCGCCCACACGAGCGCGCTGCGCGACAAATGGAACGGCCTACCGGTGAAATCCGACCGCGTGTTCAAGGCGCAGCTTAAGCACGCCGGCGTCGTCGTCGGCGAGAAGGAAGTCGAACGTCGCATCTACACGCGCCGCGTGCCGTACCTCACGCCGATTTCGCTCGAACGCCTGGCCGGCTTCGGTCTGCACGTATCCGTCCGCGAAGACCTGGCCACCGACGCGACCGAGCAGCGGGGTCGAGCATGACCCGCTCTCAGCCGATGCGGCCGCCGTGCGGCCGTACCCCTTCCCTCATTCTTTCCGGCCGCGCAGCGGCCCTGTATTCGGGTTTCCGGTGCGTGCGTCGATGCGCGCAGCAATCGGCGCACGTCGTCACGCGGCCGCCGTGCTGTCCGGTTCCCCCCGTACCCCCGCAAGTCGAAACGGCCGAGCAACTACGCGGGCCTTGAGGGAGAGGGGGCGCGCGGGCCGGTTTTTCCACCGGGAACGGGCAGGCAGCGCACGCGAATCGTGGTTTTCGGGGCTGTCCGCTCGTAAGTCTTTGATTGTTGAGAAGAGTGCCACCATGAATCGCATTGGAATTGCCACTAGTCGGGGCGTTTTTGCCACTAGTCCGGTTTTTGCGCCGGCCGCCGCCGTCCCATTTTCTCTTCTCTCTAATTCATTGAAAAAGAAGAAGAAAGAATACGTAGAAGGGGCGGAAATTGACCGAAAAGCCATGCCACGAGTCGCGCGCGTTTTGCCACGAGTCGCGGGCGCTGCCTATTTATTAGGCCACGAGTCGGAAGGGGGTGCCACGGGTTTTTCATGGCAACTAGTGGCGCGCACAACCATTAAAAATCAAAGACTTATGAGAATTTTTCGCATGAACCACGAGTCCACGAGTTGCGCTGCGTGTCCCCTCTTTACGCACTGAAAATCACCATGCAAGAATATTCAGGCCGTGGCCCGCAGCGCGGCGCCGGCGCGTATCTGGGCCGACAAGAACTGCGCGAACTCACCGGCACGCCGCAGCGCGCGCGCCAGATCCTGTGGCTCGCTCAACAGGGATGGCCGCATGTCGTCGACGTGCACGGCCGCGTGTTGGTCGCACGCGCTTATCACGACAAGCAGATGGGCATCATCGAATCGAAACACGCACGCGCTCCGCAACCTGCGACGCCGGCATCGCTTAACCTCGGCGCCGTGTGATGGGTCGCAAGGCACAAACCTCGGGGGCAATCCCGCGCTTGCGGTCGCGCAAAAACGCAGATGGGAGACTGCGCTACTACTACGACCACGGCGTGGTCGACGGTCGGCGGTTTCTCGAGCCTCTCGGCACCGACCGCGTCGTCGCGCTTCAACGATGGGCCGAGTTGGAAGGCCGGCGCGCGCCGGCGTCCGAAGCAACGCGGCACACGTTCGCGATGCTCGAGCAGGCATACCGCCAGCGCGAGCTGTCGCAGAAATCAGCGGCAACGCAACGCATGTATGACCTGTTCCTGTCGAGACTGGCAGCCGTCATCGGTGATCGCGAACTCGACACGCTCACGCCGGCCGACGTGGCAGCAATCTGGCGAGCGACGTCGGAAAAGCGCGGCGTCGTGACAGCGAACCGCACGAAGGCTGTGCTGTCGCTCGTCCTAAACTGCGGCCGGCTGTGGGACATGATGACGATCGCGAATCCATGCGCAGGGGTACGCGGGAAGAAGGAGGCGGGCCGCCAGGACATCCTCATCGACGACGAGCTGTATGCATCGGTCTATGCGGTCGCCGACCAGCCGCTTCGCAATGCGATGGACCTGGCCGATCTCTGTGCACAACGCCCGTCCGATATCCTGGGTGTTTTGCGATCGAACATCGTGAAAGGCAACCTGATCTTCCGCACCCGCAAGACCGGCGCTTTCGTGACCATCCAGATCACGGGCGAGCTCGCGGCCCTGATCGACCGACTGCTCGCATGGCGTGGCTCAAAGGTCGACGTCTCGCCGTATCTGCTGCGCGATGAAGAAGGCTATCCGCTCACGAAGGGCAAGCTGCGGTCGCGCTTCGACAAGGCGCGCGAACTGGCCGGCATCGAGAAGGCGAAATTTCAGTTCCGCGACCTTCGCGCGCGCGGCGTAACGCACAAGACGATCGACGAAGGGCTCGAAGCAGGGCAACGCTTGGCAGGCCACAGCGGACCAGGCATGACAGCGCGCTACGTGCGCGGTGCTCGCCCCGTAAAGCCGTCGCGCTGATCAGCTTGTTGCCGGCGCCGACGTCCTGGCAGCATCGGTGCGCGGCGTTGTAGCGCGTCGAGCAGGAACAACAGCCCGCGCTTCAGTGGGCTCGCGACAGGCTTCTCGACGGCGATGTGCACCAGCAGCGCAGCCCCGATCGCCGCAACGATCATCGCCCAAAACATCACCCCCTGGTCGACGGCCTGGCCGACTTGATTGAACAGCATGTAGCCGACGTTCTGGTGGATCAAGTACAGCGGATAGCTGACCGCACCGAACCAGACCCATCGAGGGCTGGCAAGAATTGGCACGCAGCGCAATGCGAGCGCGAGCATCACAACGAAGAACGAGGTCATCACGACCGCCACGATAGCTGGATTCAGCCCCTTCCCGAAGTTCTCGCCGAAGAACGGCAGAAGCTGGAATTCGTGGTACAGCGAAAGCGCCCAGGCAGCGCAAACGAGCGCGACACGCGATCGCGACAGACCCCGCGCACGGATGAGAAAGCACGCGGCGCCGGCGATGAAGAAGCCGGCGTAGTCGGTCACCAGGAAGCTCTTGAGCTTGATGAATGGGAACAACTCCACCAGCACCGTAGCAATCAGCCAGGCAAACAGCCAGCGTTCTGCCCGATGGATCTGGCCGATGATGAGCAAAATTCCGACAAGGCGATAGAACCGCAGCTCCGCGCCGAGTGACCAGTACGCGCCGTCGATAGGATCGGCGCCGAATCCGCCGCCGAGCGTGACCATGTTCACGATGTATTGCGGCCACGTCGCGACGAATCGATCGCCGCCGATCGCGAGCGTCACGAGAAACGTGATCGTGCAGCAGACCCAGAAGGCGGGCAGCAAGCGCGACGCGCGCGACGCAATGAACCGTTTGATACTCCCGTCGCCCGCCGTCATCAGGATCACGAAGCCGCTGATCATAAAAAACAGGTGCACGCCAAGGAAACCATACTGAGCGACCGGCTCGAGCATCGGATAGTGCATCGTCGTCAGATCGTCACCCGCATGGCCTCGGAACGCGTAGTGAAAGAACACGACGGCGACCGCGGCAACAAAGCGGAGTAGGTCAAGCTCGGGAATACGGGAAAACTTCACGGTCTGGTGTTGTTGGATTTGTCGTTGTGGACTGCGCCGGCCCGGCAACAGTTTGACCTCGCACGCCGGTCTATTCGTGCGCGCCCGCTATGTTAAACGAGCTGGTCTGCGAGCACCGCCGCACCGTTTTGGAAACGTGAGGGGTGTTTTGGAAACGCGAAGGGGCTACGCAAACATCGCGTAACCCCTTGCTGGATATGGTGCCGGCTGCAGGACTCGAACCCGCCACCTGATGATTACAAATCAACTGCTCTACCAGATGAGCTAAGCCGGCGTAAGCGCGAGATTCTACCTCATTTCACGATCTTGAGGCGAGGTCTGCTGCCACCTTTCGAGCCGTCGCCGTCGGTTTTCGGCGGTTCGTCGGCCCCTTCGGACGGCTCCTCGTTCGCGCCGACATCGACGACAGGCGTCAACACGGCAGGCGAGTCGTCACGCGGCGCCTCATCGGCCGGCGCGGCATCGTCTTCGAACGCACCCGAATCCTCGCCCTCACCCGCCACAGCATCGACCTGAAACGCCATCCCTTGCCCGTTCTCCCGCGCGTAGATCGCGAGCACGTTGGCCACCGGAATCTCGATCTTGTGCGCCTTCCCGGAGAACCGGGCGGTGAACTCGATCCACTCGTTACCCATCTGCAGCTGGCTCGTCGCCTCGAAGCTGATGTTGAGCACGATCTCGCCGTCACGCACGAACTGACGCGGCACGCGCGTCGAGTTGTCGACCCTCACCGCGATGTGCGGCGTGTAACCGTTATCGGTGCACCACTCGTACAGCGCGCGCAGCAGATAGGGCTTCGTTGAAATCTCTTGCATCACAATCCTCGAACCCGGAGCGGGCACGCGGCACGCCGCGCCGCCCGCTCCGTCATGCCTTCATTGCATCATCAACGACGCATGACCTTTTCGGACGGCGTCAGTGCTTCGATATAGGCCGGGCGGCTGAAGATCCGCTCGGCATACTTCATCAGCGGCGCGGCGTTCTTCGACAGCTCGATGCCGTAGTGATCCAGACGCCACAGAAGCGGCGCGATCGCGACGTCGAGCATCGAGAACTCCTCGCCGAGCATGTACTTGTTCTTCACGAAGATCGGCGCGAGCTGCGTCAGGCGATCGCGGATCGCGAGGCGTGCCTTCTCGTGATTCTTCTCCGCTGCCTTGCCCTTCTCGTTCTCGAGCGTGCTGACGTGAACGAACAGCTCCTTCTCGAAGTTGAGCAGGAACAGGCGTGCACGTGCGCGCTGCACCGGGTCGGCCGGCATCAGTTGCGGGTGCGGGAAGCGCTCGTCGATGTATTCGTTGATGATGTTCGATTCGTACAGAATCAGGTCGCGCTCGACCAGAATCGGCACCTGACCGTACGGGTTCATCACCGAGATGTCTTCCGGCTTGTTGAACAGGTCGACGTCACGGATCTCGAAATCCATGCCCTTCTCGAACAGCACCAGCCGGCAACGCTGGGAGAACGGGCAAGTTGTGCCGGAATACAGAACCATCATATTTGCGTTTCCTCAAAAAAGCCGAGGGCCGGCACGCGGCGCAACCCCTTTCACGGGTTCCGCCTTGCGCCGGCCCCACGCCGGTCAGGCGTGTTTACTTGATATCTTTCCAGTACGCGGCATTGAGCCGCCAGGCCAGGAAAGTCAGGACACCGAGAAAGATCAGCACCCACACGCCGAGGCGTTTGCGGGTCTGCTGGGCCGGCTCGGACATCCATGTCATATAGGCCACCAGGTCGGCCACCGCAGCGTCATAGTCCGGCGGCGACAACGTCCCCGGCGTGACCTGCTGGAAGCCGACGAGCGTGTGGACCTTCTCGCCCGTCTCCTCGTCCGTCTTGTCTTCGAATTTGGCAGTGCGCTGCCCCTGCAGTTGCCACAATACATGAGGCATGCCGACGTTCTCGAACACCGCGTTGTTCCAGCCGGTCGGCCGCGTATCGTCGCGGTAGAAACTCCGCAGATACGTGTACAGCCAGTCGCGGCTGCGCGCCCGCTCCTCGACCGACAGGTCGGGTGGCATGGTGCCGAGCCAGTTCTTCGCGTCTTCGGGCCGCATCGCGACGGACATCGTGTTCCCAACCTTGTCGGTCGTGAACAGGAGATTCGTTTCGATCTCCTTCTGGGATATGCCCAGATCCGTCAGACGGTTGTAGCGCATCAGGTTCGCGCTGTGGCAGTTCAGGCAATAGTTTACAAACAATTGCGCGCCGTGCTGAAGCGAAACGAGATTTTCCGTGTTATCGGGCGCCCGGTCGAGCGGAAAATTACCTTCCGCGCGCACGGCCGGCGCCCCCAGCAGCGCGACGGCCGTCGCCCCGATCAGCGCGAGCGTCGAAAGCAGTTTCTTCATGTCGTTCTCTCCTCGCTCACATTAATGGGGCTTGAAGCGCACCCGCTCCGGCGGCTGCTTGAACGTGCCAAGCGGCGTCCAGACGGGCATGCCGAGGAAGAACGCGAAGTAGATCAGCGCGCAGCCCTGCGCAATCAGCGTCGAGACCGGCGATGGCGGCCGTGTGCCGAGGAACGCGAGGGTGAGGAACGCCACGACGAAGATCCCGAGGAACACCTTGTGGAACAGCGGCCGGTAGCGGATCGACTTCACCGGGCTGCGGTCGAGCCACGGCAGGAAGAACAGCGTGATCACCGCCGAGCCCATCACGACGACGCCCCAGAACTTCGACTCCGTCAGGAACATGAACACGACGATGGCCGCGGCCAGTACCGGCAGGCCGACCTTCCACTTGCCGCGCGCGCGGATCAGCGCGAGCACGCCCAGCAGTGCGATCACGATCATCAGCACGATCTTGAACGGGTCGGTGGTCGCGCGCAGCATCGCGTAGAACGCAGTGAAGTACCAGACCGGCGCGATCTCGGGCGGCGTCTGCAGCGGGTTCGCCGGGACGAAGTTGTTCGACTCGAGGAAGTAACCGCCCATCTCCGGCGAGAAGAACACGATCAGCGCGAACACCATCAAGAACACGCAGACCCCGAAGAAGTCGTGCACCGAGTAGTACGGATGGAACGGGATGCCGTCGAGCGGAACACCGTTCGCATCCTTCTTCGCCTTGATCTCGATGCCGTCCGGGTTATTCGACCCCACTTCGTGCAGCGCGACGAGGTGCGCGATCACGAGACCGACCAGCACGAGCGGAATCGCGATCACGTGGAACGCGAAGAAGCGGTTCAGCGTGACGTCGGACACGACGTAGTCGCCGCGGATCCACAGCGACAGGTCCGGGCCGACGAACGGAATCGCCGAGAACAGGTTCACGATCACCTGCGCGCCCCAGAACGACATCTGGCCCCACGGCAGCAGGTAGCCGAAGAACGCCTCGGCCATCAGACATAGGAAGATCGCGCAGCCGAAGATCCACACAAGCTCGCGCGGCTTGCGATACGACCCGTACATCAGCCCGCGGAACATGTGCAGGTACACGACGACGAAGAACATCGATGCACCGGTCGAGTGCATGTAGCGGATCAGCCAGCCCCACGGCACCTCGCGCATGATGTACTCGACCGACGCGAACGCGAGCGTCGAGTCGGGCTTGTAGTTCATCGTCAGGAAGATGCCCGTGACGATCTGGTTGACGAGCACCAGCAGCGCGAGGGAGCCGAAGAAGTACCAGAAGTTGAAGTTCTTCGGCGCGTAGTACTCGGAAACGTGCTTCTTCCAGGTGGACGTGAGCGGGAAGCGCTGGTCGATCCAGCCGGTGAGACCTGTGGTGGAGACTTCCTTGTTGTCGACGGCCATCACGCTTCTCCTTTCTCGTCCTTGCCGATCACGAGGGTCGTCGCCGACGTGAACATGTAGGGCGGGATGTCGAGATTCTGAGGCGCCGGCTTGTTCTTGAATACGCGACCGGCGAGGTCGTAGGTCGAACCGTGGCACGGGCACAGGAAACCGCCCGGCCAGTCGTCCGGCAGGTTCGGCTGCGGACCGGGCGTGAAGCGTTGGCTAGGCGTGCAGCCGAGGTGCGTGCAGACGGCCATCACGACGAGAATGTTCTTGCGATCGGTGCGCGCGCGATATTCGTTCGCGCAATACGCGGGCAACGGCATCGAATACGGGGATTTCGTGGTCGGATCGGCCACTTCCTTGTCGGCCTTGACCACATCGGCCAGCATCGAATCGGTGCGATTCAGGATCCAGACGGGCTTGCCGCGCCACGGCACCGTGACCATCTCGCCGGGCTTCAGGCCGCTGATGTCGACCTCGACCGGCGCACCGGCCGCTTTCGCTCTCGCGGACGGCGCAAGCGACGCCGCGAAAGGTACAACGGTGGCTACACCTCCCACGCCACCTGCTACGGATGTCGCAATCAGCCAGGTACGGCGGCCGCTGTCGACGCGTTTCTCTTCCTTGTCTCGCATCACACGCCCCACTTCTGAGTTGGATTTTCCGTCACGACTTTCCATTCCGCCGCTAGTTTGCGCGAATGGAGTCGTCATTTACAAGGCCCGGAGATGAAAATCCCTTCGAAGTGGTTGATAGTTAAGGGTTTTCCCGCACTATCGGAGCAATTAAATCATTTCTCTTTTAAGCGTTCGCTACATTGTGGAATTTCGATGCGCTGCCGCAAATCCGTCGTTCAGACCGGATTATGAATATCGATAAAAAGGTGTTCGATATCGAATTCCTCGGACAAGTGACGCCCCAGCGCCTGGATTCCGTAGCGCTCGGTTGCGTGGTGCCCTGCCGCAACGAACGCGACGCCGCTCTCGGCGGCCGCGTGCGTGACGGATTCCGACACCTCCCCCGTCAGGAACACGTCGGCGCCAGCATCGATCGCGGCATCGAAATAGCTTTGCGCGGCGCCGGTGCACCACGCGATGCGGCGCAGCTGCATGTCCGCATCGCCGAGCACGAGCGGCGTGCGGCCGAGCGTGCGCTCGACCTTCGCGACGAAGTGCTCGAGCGTGACGGGCATCGGCAGCGTCGCCATCCAGCCGAGGTCGCCGTCGCCGAAACGCTGCTCGCCGATTAGACCGAGCTTCTGGCCGAGTTGCGCATTGTTGCCGAGCTCGGGATGCGCGTCGAGCGGCAGGTGGAACGCGAACAGGTTCAGGTCGTTCGCGAGCAGCAGCTTCAGGCGCTGATACTTGCGGCCCGTGATCTGCGGCGCCTCGTTGCGCCAGAAATAGCCGTGATGGACGAGCACCGCATCCGCCCCCCATTCGAGCGCGGCTTCGAGGAACGCGACCGACGCCGTCACCCCGGTGGCGATCTTCCCGATCTTGCGGCGCCCCTCGACCTGGAGGCCGTTCGGGCAATAGTCCTTGAAGCGCGCGGTTTCAAGGGTATTGTTCAAGTACAATTCAAGTTCGATCCGATCCATATAAACCTCTAATCCATTCAGATGCTTAGACGCTTCTGGCTGTTCTTCGCGCAGGCGGTGACCGTACTGCTCGCGCTGATGTTCATCGTCGTGACGCTCAAGCCGCAATGGCTGCAACGGCAAGGACAGCTCGGCAAGCAGCTCGCCACGCCGATCGTTGCGTTGCGGGAAGTGGCGCCGGGCATCGGCGGCGCGCCGGCGACCACCTCGTACGCCGAGGCCGCGCAAAAGGCGATGCCCGCCGTCGTCAACGTATTCTCCAGCAAGGACGGCTCGCTGCCGCCCGATCCGCGGGCGAAGGATCCGCTGTTTCGCTACTTCTTCGGCGACCGCAACGCACGCAAGCAGCAGGACGAACCGGCCGCCAACCTCGGCTCCGGCGTCATCGTGAGCCCTGAAGGTTACATTCTAACGAACCAGCACGTCGTGGACGGCGCCGACCAGATCGAAGTCGCGCTCGCCGACGGCCGCACCGCCACCGCGAAGGTGATCGGCAGCGACCCCGAAACCGATCTCGCCGTACTGAAGATCAACATGACGAACCTGCCGACGATCACGCTCGGCCGTTCCGACCAATCGCGGGTCGGCGACGTCGTCCTCGCGATCGGCAACCCGTTCGGCGTCGGCCAGACGGTCACGATGGGGATCATCAGCGCGCTCGGCCGCAATCACCTCGGCATCAACACGTTCGAAAACTTCATCCAGACCGACGCGCCGATCAACCCCGGCAACTCGGGCGGCGCGCTGGTCGACGTGAACGGCAACCTGCTCGGCATCAACACGGCGATCTATTCGCGCTCGGGCGGCTCGCTGGGCATCGGCTTCGCAATCCCTGTATCGACCGCGCGCACCGTGCTCGAAAGCATCATCACGACGGGCTCGGTCACGCGCGGCTGGATCGGCGTCGAGCCGCAGGACGTCACGCCGGAAATCGCCGAGTCGTTCGGGCTCCAGCAGAAGTCGGGCGCGATCGTCGCGGGCGTGCTGCAGGGCGGCCCGGCCGACAAGGCCGGCATCAAGCCGGGCGACATCCTCGTGAGCGTGAATGGCGACGAAATCACCGACACAACAAAACTGCTGAACACCGTCGCGCAGATCAAGCCGGGCACGTCGACCAAGGTGCACGTCGTGCGCAAGGGCAAGGAGTTCGACCTGAACGTCGTGATCGGCAAGCGCCCGCCGCCGCCGAAGCAGGCGCTCGACGAACAGGACGGCGACAACGAGTGACATCCGGCCGGCGGCGCGTCTGCGCCGCTTGCACGCAGCAGGGGGAAACGAAAAACCCCCAAGGGCTGGAATGATGTCCAACGCTTGGGGGTCGACTCGATTCGGCTGCCCTTCCGCTTTGCAGCGAAACGCTTTCGTCGCGGTGAAGCCATGTTCCCGCCCGCACCGCCTGCCCTTCCGGCCGCTCGCCGGCTTCGATGTTTTGCCTAAAGGCCGCATCGACGGTGGCCAGCGTGCCGGCCACCGCGCACCGTTTTCCTGCTCAACTGGCGGTGCCGTTCTCCGGCTCGGGTGCTTCCGTCGGCTTCGGCACGAAGAACCGCGCGGCCAGCAGCCCGACCTCGAACAGCACGATGAGCGGCAGCGCGAGCATCAGCTGCGAGAATACGTCCGGCGGCGTGACGACCGCCGCGACGACGAACGCGCCGACGATCACGTACGGCCGCATCTCCTTCAGCTTCTTCAGTGTCAGCACGCCCATCCGGACGAGCAGCACGACGATGATCGGCACCTCGAACGTGACCCCGAATGCGATGAACATCCCGAGCACGAAGCTCAGGTAGTTGTCGATGTCGGTCGACATCTCCGCGCCGAGCGGCGCGTTGTAGTGCGCCATCACGCGGAAGATCGTCGGGAACACGAGGAAGTATGCGAACGCCATCCCGCAGAGGAACAGGAAGTAGCTGCTGCCGACAAGCGGCATGACGAGCCTCTTCTCGTGCTGGTACAGGCCCGGTGCGACGAACGCCCAGATCTGGTACAGCACGATCGGCAACGCGATCACGAGCGCGACGAGCATCGTGACCTTCATCGGCACGAAGAACGACCCGGTGACGTCGGTCACGATCATCCTGCCGCCCTTCGGCAGGTTTTCCATCAGCGGCCGCGCGAGCAGCCGGAAGATGTCGGGCGCCCAGTACACGAGCCCGAGGAACACGACGATCACGGCCAGCCCCGCGCGAATGATGCGATCGCGAAGCTCGACGAGATGGGAAATGAAGGTTTCTTCCGGGGCGTCGCCCGGGTTCTGCTGCGGGTCGCTCACACCGGCCCTCGGTAGGATTGACGAGCGAGCATGCGCTCGGCTCAGAGAAAGCGCGTCGGCCGGCGCAGGCTGGCCGGCTGGTGGCGCGCGACACGCGCGGCGCCCGACTGCACGTGCGTGCGGCGGGTCGTCGCGCGCTTGTACCAGACAGGCATCGCCGCCTGCTTCACACGCCAGTTGCGGCGCTTGCGCGCAAGCGCGGCCGTACTGCCGCGCCACGACGGCGCCGCGGGCGTGTCGGAGCCGTAGGTGCCGGCATCGACCGAGCCTTCGTTAAGACCGCCGACCGCGGAATGCCACGTGTCGTTCAGTTCCTTCTCGTGCTCGCGCAGATTGTCGTGAATCGTCGTCTCGACATTACGCGCGGCCGACTCGAAATCGGTCTTCATCGTCCGCAGCGCGTCGAGTTCGATTTCGCGCGAGACCTCGGACTTCACGTCGTTGATGTACCGCTGCGCGCGGCCGAACAATGCGCCGGCCGTACGCGCGACGCGCGGCAGGCGCTCGGGGCCGAGCACCACGAGCGCGACGACGCCGATCAGCGCCATCTTCGAAAGACCGAGATCCAGCATCGCGTATGCCTGTCAGCTTGCCGGCGTTACGCCTTGTTCGAGTCGGAACGCGTCGTTTCCTTCGCGTTGACGTCGACCGTGCCCGTGCGCGGCAGTTGCTGCGCATCCGCCGGTGTCTCGCCTTCCTTCATGCCGTCCTTGAAGCCCTTCACGGCGCTGCCGAGGTCGTTGCCGATGTTGCGCAGCTTCTTCGTACCGAAAACCAGCGCGACGATCAGCAGCACGATCAGCCAGTGCCAAATGCTCAATCCACCCATGATGAAACCTCTCCTCAACCATGCCGCGTGGCGGCGCAAATCGCCGGCGGCACGCCGGCTTCGACTATCGATGCGGGGAAACGCCCCGCTACGTCAACCCATCCGCAGCCACGGCCGCGGACCGGCCAGGATATGCGCGTGCAGGTGGTAAACCTCCTGCCCGCCGCCGGGGCCCGTGTTGATCACCGTGCGAAAACCGGTTTCGCCGCCCGTGTAGGCCACGCCGAGCTGGTCGGCCAGACGCGCGACGAGCAGCATCAGCCGGCCGAGCATCGGCGCATCGGCCTCGCTCGCCGCCGACAGCGTCGGCAGGTGCCGGCGCGGAATCACCAGCACGTGCGTGTCGGCCGCCGGGCGGATGTCGCGGAACGCGACGAATTCGTCGTCCTCGTGCACCTTCTCGCTCGGGATCTCGCCCGCCGCGATCTTGCAGAACAGGCAATTCGGATCGTGACTCATGTTGCTCCTGCGAAACGCCCCGCGCGCCGGTCAGAACCAGGCCTGCGGATCGAGCGTCTTGTTGTCGTTCAGGTACAGCCAACCCTTGATGATACGGTACAGCGTCCAGATCCACGTGACAAACATGATCGCGAATCCCACCACCACGAACATCAGCGCGAAGCCGATCACGTACGCGATCAGCGCGCGCCAGAACGTGCGGATCTGCCACTCGAAATGGTCGGCGTACGGCGTGCCGGCCACGTCGCCGCGCTTCACGTAGTTGATGATGATCGCGATGATGCCGGTTACGCCGCCCGTCAGCCAATGAATCGCGTAGAGGCCGTACAGCACGTGCGTCAGCGTGCGCAAGCCGTTCAGCCGCTCGGCGTCCGCTGCGCCCGGCAACGACGGCGTCGGAAACTCGCTCGGCGTATCGGTCATGATGCTACCCCCGTTAGATGACAATTCTTACAGCTTACCGCACTGTCGCCGGCGCGGCAGGCCGCGAGCCGTCACCCCCCGTTTTCCTCGCGCTCGCGGCGCTTGCGCAGCGCCTTTTCCTCGATGCCCGACAGCCCTTCGCGGCGCTCGAGCTCGGCGATCACGTCGGCCGGGCTCAGGTCGAAATGCGACAGCATCACGAGGCAGTGGAACCACAGATCGGCCACTTCGCCGACCAGCGCCGCGGGCGCGCCGCCCTGGCGCACGTCCTTCGCGGCCAGCACGACTTCGGTCGCCTCTTCGCCGATTTTCTTCAGCACCGCGTCGTCGCCCTTGTGAAACAGGCGCGATACGTACGATTGATCGGGGTCGCCGCCCTTGCGGCTATCGATCACGGCCGCGAGGCGCAGCAGCGTGTCTTCGGTCGATTGCGTCATTTGTAGATGTGTTCGGGATCTTTCAGCACCGGATCGACCGCGACCCAGTCGCCGCCGTCCACCGTGCCTTCGAATTTCTGGAAGAAGCACGAATGCCGGCCGGTGTGGCATGCGATGCCCGACACCTGCTCGACCTTCAGCAGCACGACGTCCTCGTCGCAGTCGAGCCGCACCTCGTGCACGTGCTGCACGTGGCCCGACTCCTCGCCCTTGAACCACAGGCGCTTGCGCGAGCGCGAATAATAAACCGCGCGCTGCGTCTCGATCGTCTTCGCGAGTGCCTCGCGATTCATCCACGCGAACATCAGCACGTCGTTCGTCGACGCTTCCTGCGCGATCACCGGCACGAGGCCGTTGTCGTCCCAGCGGACCTTGTCGAGCCACGCGGGCAGCGCTTTCGTTTCCGTATTCATCACAGCCTCACCGGGATGCCCTGGTCGGACATGAAGCGCTTCGCCTCGCCGACCGTGTGCTCGCCGTAGTGGAAGATGCTCGCGGCCAGCACCGCGTCGGCGCGGCCGTCCTTGATGCCGTCGGCCAGGTGCTGCAGCGAGCCGACGCCGCCCGACGCGATCACCGGCACCGGCACCGCGTCCGACACGCCGCGCGTGAGCGCGAGGTCGAAGCCCGATTTCGTACCGTCGCGGTCCATGCTCGTGAGCAGGATCTCGCCCGCGCCGAGCTCGGCCATCTTGCGCGCCCATTCGATCGCGTCGAGGCCCGTGTTCTTGCGGCCGCCGTGCGTGAACACTTCCCAGCGCGGCGTCTCGCCGTCGGCCGATACGCGCTTCGCGTCGATCGCGACGACGATGCACTGCGAGCCGTACTTGTCGGCCGCGTCGCGCACGAGCTGCGGGTTCGCGACCGCCGACGAATTCATGCTGACCTTGTCCGCGCCCGCATTCAGCAGGCGCCGCACGTCCTCGACGGCGCGCACGCCGCCGCCAACGGTCAGCGGAATGAACACCTGCGACGCGACGGCTTCGATGATCGGCAGGATCAGGTCGCGCTGGTCGGAGGTCGCGGTGATGTCGAGGAACGTCAGTTCGTCGGCGCCCTGGTCGTCATAGCGGCGGGCGATTTCGACGGGGTCGCCGGCATCGCGCAGCTCGACGAAGTTGACGCCCTTGACGACGCGCCCGGCGGTCACGTCCAGGCAGGGGATGATGCGTTTAGCTAGAGCCATGATGTTGCGCCAAAGGCCGCGATGGGACGGCCGGTTACGGAAGCCTCGCGCGAGGCTTCCGGTCGGGGCCGCCCGCAGGCGGCCCCGGCGAACGGGACAACCGCGCTTACGCGTTGTCGAGTTCGCCGTTCAGTTCGTCCGCGCGCTTTTGCGCGGCCGCGAAATCGAGATCGCCGGAGTAGATCGCACGGCCGCAGATCACGCCTTCGACGCCGTGCTCTTCCACTTCGCACAGGCCATCGATGTCCGAGAGGTTCGACAGCCCGCCGCTGGCGATCACCGGAATGCCGACCGCCTGAGCGAGCTTCACGGTCGCCTCGATATTGATGCCTTGCAGCATCCCGTCGCGGCCGATGTCGGTGTAGACGATCGATTCGACGCCGTAGTCCTCGAACTTCAGCGCGAGATCGATCACTTCGTGGCCCGTCAGCTTGCTCCAGCCGTCGGTAGCGACCTTGCCGTCCTTCGCATCGAGGCCGACGATGATGCTGCCCGCGAACGCGGTGCACGCATCCCGCAGGAAACCCGGGTCCCTCACGGCCGCCGTGCCGATGATCACGTAGGACAGGCCGGCGTCGAGATACTTCTCGACCGTCTCGAGGCTGCGGATGCCGCCGCCGAGCTGTACGGGGATTTCGTCGCCGACCTCGTCGAGGATCGCTTCGATCGCCTCGAGGTTCTTCGGCTTGCCGGCGAATGCGCCGTTCAGGTCGACCAGATGCAGCCGCCGGGCGCCGAGATCGACCCACTTGCGGGCCATCGCCGCCGGGTCCTCGGAGAAAATCGTGGCCTGGTCCATATCGCCCTGTTTGAGGCGCACACACTGACCGTCTTTGAGATCGATGGCCGGAATCAGCAGCATAGCAATCGGGTGTCGTCGTGGAAGAAGAAAAGAATCCGGCGCGCACCGGTCGATCCGGTACCGCGCCGCCTCGCTAGTTTAGTACAACTCTTTCGGCGCTTTCGTGTGCGCGCGTCGTCCGACAGGCCGTTTCGGCCCGCCGACTGTGGCACGCACGCGACGCTCACGGCTTCCAGTGTACGAAGTTGCGATACAGACGCAACCCGACTTCCGCGCTTTTCTCGGGGTGGAATTGGGTCGCGAAGAGGTTGTCCCGCGCGACCGCGGACGTAAACGGCGCGCCGTATGCCGTTTCGCCGACCGTGTGTGCCGGGTTGTCCGGCCTCACGTAATAGCTGTGTACGAAGTAAAAGTACGCGTCGTCGGGCACGCCGTCCCACAGCGGGTGCGGCTGCGACTGGCGCACGCGGTTCCAGCCCATCTGCGGCACCTTGAAGCGCGAGCCGTCATCCTGCAGCCGGCCGTCGAGCTCGAAGCGCACGACCTTGCCGGGCAACAGGCCCAGGCCCTTCGTGTCGCCTTCCGCGCTCCAGTCGAACAGCATCTGCTCGCCGACGCACACGCCGAGCAGCGGCTTCGTGCGCGAGGCCTCGATCACCGCGTCCTGCAGCCCCGATTCGCCGAGGCAGCGCATGCAGTCCGGCATCGCGCCCTGGCCGGGCAGCACGACGCGGTCGGCCGCGCGAATCGCGGCCGGCGTGTCGACGATCGCCACGTCGGCGGCCGGTTCGGCCTTCTTGAGCGCCTGCGCGACCGAGCGCAGGTTGCCCATCCCATAATCCACAATCGCAATCGAAGTTTTCATCTCAGTGCAGGCAGTAGCGCCCTCAGTCCGTTGACGATGAATTCCACCGCCAGCGCCGACAGCATCAAACCCATCAGCCGCGTGGCGATGTTGATGCCGGTGCGGCCGATCCAGTTCGCGATCGGCTCGGCGAGCCGCATCGCGACGAAACACAGAAAAGCCAGGGCCGCGCCGATCGCGACCAGCCCGGCCCGCTCATACCAGTGATGCGAGTTCGCCGCATAGATGATCACCGTGCTGATCGAGCCGGGGCCCGTGAGCAGCGGAATCGCCAGCGGCACGACCGCGATGTTGTCCTTCGACTCGGCCTCGTAGCGCTCCTCCGGCGTCGATCGCGTGTTGCCGATCTGCGCGTTCAGCATGTTGATCGCCATCAGCAGCATGATGATCCCGCCGCCCACTTCGAGCGAGCCGACCGAAATGCCGAAGAAGTCGATGATCTGCTGGCCGAGCAGCGTCGTCACCGTCATCACGCAGAACACCGACACCGACGCGATCCGGATCGTGCGGCGCCGCTCGCCGTCCGTTTGCTGCGCGGTCAGGCTCAGGAAGAACGGCACCGCGCCGACCGGGTTGATCAGCGCCAGCAGCGAAATGAACGATTTGAGCAGATCCATCGCAAGCCGGCGCGTCGCGCCGAAGCCGTGAGGTTGTCCTGGGCGTGCGCCCGTCCGGAAGGTTAGAGGCTGCCCTTCGTCGACGGAATCTGCCCCGCCGCGCGCTCGTCGAGCTCCACCGCCGCACGCAGCGCCCGGCCGAAGGCCTTGAACACCGTTTCGAGCTGATGGTGCGCGTTGATCCCGCGCAGGTTGTCGATATGCAGCGTGACGCCCGCGTGGTTCACGAACCCGCGGAAGAATTCGATCGACAGGTCGACGTCGAACGTACCGATGCGCGCACGCGTGAACGGCACGTGGAATTCGAGACCCGGCCGGCCCGAGAAGTCGATCACGACGCGCGACAGCGCCTCGTCGAGCGGCACGTACGAATGGCCGTAGCGGCGAATGCCCTTCTTGTCGCCGATCGCCTTCGCGACGGCCTGGCCGAGCGTGATACCGACGTCCTCGACCGTGTGGTGGTCGTCGATATGCGTATCGCCATGCGCTTCGACCTCGAGATCGATCAGACCATGGCGCGCGATCTGATCGAGCATATGGTCGAGAAACGGCACGCCGGTGGCCAGCTTCTGCCGGCCCGTACCGTCGAGATCGAGCTTCACACGGATCTGCGTTTCGCTGGTATTGCGAACGACTTCCGCCACACGCATGGCAATTCCTTGATTGAGTCTGATGTAAATGGGGATTGATCGTCGCGCGCCGCCGCGCCCTGGGCTCAACCGGGCAGCGCGAGTTTCAAGGCAGCCAGCAGGCGTGCGTTTTCGTCGGGAGAACCGACGGTCAACCGCACGCATTCGGCCAGCAACGGATGCATTTTACTCACGTTTTTGATCAGCACCCGCTCGGTGAGCAGCGCATCGAACACCGCCGCCGCGTCCGGCACGCGCACCAGCAGGAAATTGCCGGCGCTCGGGAACACCGTCGTGCCCGGCAGCGCGGCCACGGCCTGCGCGAGGCGCGTGCGTTCCGCACGCAGTTCGGCCGCCTGCGCATCGAGCACGTCGAGGTGGTCGAGCAGGAAATCGGCGCTCGCCTGGGTCAGCACGTTGATGTTGTACGGCGGGCGCACCTTGTCGAACTCGGTCAGCCAGGTGGGCAGCCCGGCAAGATAGCCGAGGCGGATGCCGGCCAGGCCGAGCTTCGACACCGTGCGCATCACGACGACGTTGTCGAACTCGGCGGCGCGCGGCAGCCACGAGCGCTCCGCGAACGGCTGATACGCCTCGTCGATCACGATCAGGCTGTGTTGCGCGGCCGCGATGATCCGCTCGACGTCGGCTTCGTCGTACAGCGTGCCGGTCGGGTTGTTCGGGTACGCGAGATAGACGAGCGCGGGCCGGTGCTCGGCGATTGCCGCGATCATCGCGTCGGCGTCGAGCGTCAGGTCTTCCTTGAGCGGCACGCCGACGAATTCGAGCTGCGCGAACTTCGCGGACAACTCGTACATCACGAAGCCCGGCACCGGCGCGAGCACCTTCGCGCCCGGCTTCGCGCATGCCACCGACATCATGCTGATGATTTCGTCCGAGCCGTTGCCGAGCAGCACGTCGCACGCGGCCGGCACGCCCATCGCGCGGCGCAGCTTGTCGAGCAGCGCACCGGGGCGCGGCGCCGGGTAGCGGTTCAGCGCGACCTGCGCGAGGCGCTCGCCGAGCGCGGCCGCCAGCGGCGCGGGCAGCGAATACGGGTTCTCCATCGCGTCGAGCTTCACGAAGCCGCTCGCGTCGGGCACCGGGTAGCTCGTCATCGCGAGCACGTCGCGGCGGATGATATCTTGGGGCGTCGTCATGGTGTCAAGCCGGCGTGCTTCGCGCCGGCGTCAAATGGTCTCGGCACGGCGGCGGCTGCCGCCCTGCGCGCAGGTCTCCTCGTCGACCGCGGCCGGTGCGTCGGCGCCGGCCGCGGCGCGGGTCATCCCTTCATCCGGAGCTCGGCGCTGCGCGCGTGCGCCTGCAGCCCTTCCCCGTACGCGAGCTCGGATGCGATTTCGCCGAGCGTCTGCGCGCCTTCGGCGCTGACTTCGATCAGGCTCGAGCGCTTGATGAAGTCGTACACGCCGAGCGGCGACGAGAAGCGCGCGGTGCGCGACGTCGGCAGCACGTGGTTCGGGCCCGCGCAGTAGTCGCCGAGGCTTTCGCTCGTGTAGCGGCCGAGGAAGATCGCGCCGGCGTGGCGGATCTGCTGGCCCCATTGCTGCGGCTCCAGCGCGGAAATCTCGAGGTGCTCGGGCGCGATGTCGTTCGCGATCCGGCACGCTTCGGTCATGTCGCGCACCTTGATCAGCGCGCCGCGGCCTTCGAGCGACGCACGGATCACCTCCCGGCGCGGCATCGACGGCAGCAGCTCGTCGATCGCCTTCTCGACGCGCTCGAGGAACGCGGCGTCCGGGCACAGCAGGATCGACTGCGCGAGCTCGTCGTGTTCGGCCTGCGAGAACAGGTCCATCGCGACCCAGCTCGGATCGGTCGTGCCGTCGCACAGCACGAGGATTTCCGACGGGCCGGCGATCATGTCGATGCCGACCGTGCCGAACACGCGGCGCTTCGCCGATGCGACGTACGCATTGCCCGGCCCGCAGATCTTGTCGACCGCCGGCACCGTGGCCGTGCCGTACGCGAGTGCGCCGACCGCCTGCGCGCCGCCGATCGTGAACACGCGATCGACGCCGCCGAGCAGCGCCGCGGCGAGCACGAGATCGTTCTTCACGCCGTCCGGGGTCGGCACGACCATCACGATCTCGCCGACACCCGCGACACGCGCGGGAATCGCGTTCATCAGCACCGACGACGGATAGGCGGCCTTGCCGCCCGGCACGTACAGGCCGACGCGGTCGAGCGGCATGACCTTCTGGCCGAGCACCGTGCCGTCGCTTTCCGTGTATTGCCAGCTATGCGTGCCGCACTCGATCTTCTGCTTCTCGTGGTACGCACGCACGCGTGCGGCGGCCGCTTCCAGCGCCGCGCGCGCCTTCGGCGCGAGGCCGTCGAGCGCCGTCTGCAGCGCGTCCTGCGGCAGTTCGAGCGCGGCGACGCTGCTCGCGTCCAGCCGGTCGAAGCGGTTCGTGTACTCGAGCACCGCGGCGTCGCCGCGCGACTTCACGTCGGCGAGGATCTTCGCGACCGATTGCTCGATCGCTTCGTCCTCGCTCGCCTCGAACGCGAGCACCGCGCGCAGCGCGGCGCCGAAGCCGTCGCTGGTCGAATCGAGTTTGCGGATGGTGATGGCCATGGGAGTTCCGTTACGGTGATGCGCTCAATTGCCATTCTGCGACGCGCGTTCGAACGCGTCGAGAATCGGCTTGAGCGCCGCGCGCTTCAACTTCAGCGCAGCCTGGTTCACGACGAGGCGCGACGAGATCGCCATGATCTCCTCGACCTCGACCAGATTGTTCGCCCTCAGCGTGCCGCCCGAGCTGACGAGGTCGACGATCGCGTCGGCCAGCCCGACCAGCGGCGCCAGCTCCATCGAGCCGTACAGCTTGATCAGGTCGACGTGCACGCCCTTCGCGGCGAAGTGTTCGCGCGCCGTTTCGACGTACTTGGTCGCGACCCGCAGGCGCGCGCCCTGGCGCACCGCGTTCGCGTAGTCGAAGCCGGCCGGCACGGCCACCGACATCCGGCAGCGTGCAATGTTCAGATCGATCGGCTGGTACAGGCCCGAGCCGCCGTGCTCGACCAGCACGTCCTTGCCGGCCACGCCGAAATCGGCCGCGCCGTATTCGACATAGGTCGGCACGTCGCTCGCGCGCACGATGATCACGCGCAGGTTCGGATCGGTCGTCGGCAGGATCAGCTTGCGCGACGTTTCCGGATCCTCGGCCACCTGCACGCCGGCGGCGGCCAGCAGCGGCAGGGTTTCCTCGAAAATCCGGCCCTTCGACAGGGCGAGGGTCAGCGGCGCGGTCATGCTTGGCTCCCGGAGAGGCGGCGCACGTTCGCGCCGACGGCGGTCAGTTTGGATTCCATGCGGTCGTAGCCGCGGTCCAGGTGATAGATGCGGTCGACGAGCGTTTCGCCTTCGGCGCGCAGGCCGGCGATCACGAGGCTCGCCGATGCGCGCAGGTCGGTCGCCATCACGTTCGCGCCGGACAGCTTGTCGACACCCGTCACGAGCGCCGTGTTGCCGTCGATCGTGATGTTCGCGCCGAGCCGGTTCAGCTCCTGCACGTGCATGAAGCGGTTCTCGAAGATGGTCTCGACGATCTGCGCGGTGCCCGTCGCGACCGAATTGAGGGCCATGAACTGCGCCTGCATGTCGGTCGGGAACGCCGGATATTCCGACGTGCGGATCGTCACCGCCGACGGCCGGCGGTCCATCCGCACGCGCAGCCAGCTGTCGCCTTCCTCGATCGACACGCCGGCCTCGCGCAGCTTGTCGATCACCGCGTCGAGGATGTGCGGGCGCACGCCCGTCAGCAGCACGTCGCCGCCGGCCGCCGCGACCGCGCACAGGAACGTGCCGGCCTCGATGCGGTCGGGAATCACCGAATGGCGCGCGCCGTGCAGCCGCTCGACGCCCTGGACCACCAGGCGATCGGTGCCGATGCCGGCGATTTTCGCGCCCATCGCGACCAGCAAGTGGGCGAGATCGCTCACTTCCGGCTCGCGCGCCGCGTTCTCGATCACCGTCTCGCCGTCGGCCAGCGTCGCGGCCATCAGCAGGTTTTCCGTGCCCGTCACAGTGATCATGTCGGTCACGATGCGCGCGCCCTTCAGGCGCTTCGCGCGCGCTTCGATGAAACCGTGCTCGATGCTGATCTCGGCGCCCATCGCCTGCAGGCCCTTGATGTGCTGGTCGACCGGACGCGCGCCGATCGCGCAGCCGCCCGGCAGCGACACCTTCGCCTCGCCGAAGCGCGCGAGCAGCGGCCCGAGCACGAGAATCGACGCGCGCATCGTCTTGACGAGCTCGTACGGCGCGACGAGGTTGTCGACGCGCGACGCGTCGAGCTGCACGCGGCAGCCGTCGGTTTCGCTCTTCACGCCCATCTGGTTCAGCACCTTCAGCGTGGTGCGCACGTCCTTCAGGTTCGGCACGTTGTCGAGCTCGACCGGCTCGGCGCTGAGCAGCCCCGCGCACAGGATCGGCAGCGCCGCATTCTTCGCGCCCGACACGACGATCTCGCCCGAGAGGCGGCGACCGCCCTCGACCACCAGCTTGTCCATCCCGTGTCCCTGCGATTCCCCGTTGGCGGCCGGGTGTGCCGTGGCGACGCTCTGGACGGCGTCGCGCTCGTTGACGGTGACTTGCACTCAGTGATTCCGGTTATGCGTTCTGCCATTCGGCGGGCGTCAGCGTCTTCATGCTGAGCGCGTGAATTTCCTGTTTCATGCGATCGCCGAGCGCCGCATAGACGAGCTGGTGCCGCTGGATCGGCCGCTTGCCTTCGAAGGCCGCCGACACGATCGTCGCGAAGAAATGCTGGCCGTCGCCTTCGACTTCCAGATGAGTGCAGGCGAGACCGCCGGCGATGTATTGCTTGACCTGTTCGGGAGTCGGCAACATGAGGGGCTCCTGTGGGCGCGCGCCGCCCGTGGGCGGCCGCTGCCCGTCGATATCAATGACGCAGTTTGTAGCCGGTCGCGAGCAGCCGCATCGCGAAGATCGCGAGCAGCACGAAGAAACCGGTGACGATCGCGAGGCTCGCGAGCGGGTTGATGTCGGACGCGCCGAAGAACCCGTAACGGAAGCCGTCGATCATGTAGAAAAACGGGTTGAGACGCGAGATCTCGCGCCACACGGGCGGCAGCGAGTGCGTCGAATAGAACACGCCGGACAGGAACGTCAGCGGCATGATCAGGAAGTTCTGGAACGCGGCGAGCTGGTCGAACTTCTCGGCCCAGATGCCGGCGATCAGCCCCAGCGTGCCGAGGATCGCCGAGCCGAGGAGCGCGAACGCGATGATGAACAACGGCGCCGCGAAATGCATCGGGACAAACCAGATCGTCACGACGAACACGCCCGCGCCGACCGCGAGGCCGCGCACGACGGACGCGAGCACGTAGGCGCCGAAGATGTCGCGGTACGACAGCGGCGGCAGCAGCATGAACACGAGGTTGCCGGTGATCTTCGACTGGATCAGCGATGACGAGCTGTTCGCGAACGCGTTCTGCAACACGCTCATCATCACGAGGCCGGGCACGAGAAAGCTCACGTACTCGACGCCCGGATACACCTCGACGCGGCCCGACAGCGCGTGGCCGAAGATCGTCAGATACAGCAGCGCCGTCACGATCGGCGCGCACACCGTCTGGAACGACACCTTCCAGAACCGCAGCAGTTCCTTGTAGAACAGCGTCCGAAACCCGCTTCCCGCCACGACGGCAGGCTCGGGCGTTTGCACGGAACGGGGAGGCCGCGCCTCCCCGGGCGAACGCAGTTCGCGTGTGGGTTGTTGATTCATGCCAGCCCCTCGATCACCTCGGCCCCGTTCATCACCTGGACGAACACATCTTCGAGGTCGGCCTTGCGGACCTCGATCTCGTCGAACGTGCAGCCCGCCGCGCGACACTGCGCGAGGATGCGCTCGACATCGTCGTAGTTCGTCAAACGCAGCAGGTGCTCGCCCGGCGCGCGCGCGGCCGGATCGGTCTCCAGCCCTCGCAGCTCGGCCGGCAGCGCGCCGGTCGCGAACCGCAGGTACAGCTGCAGCCCCGCGAAGCGGCGCAGCAGCGCGTCGGTGCGGTCGAGCGCGACGACTTCACCGCGACGCAGCATCGCGATGCGGTCGCACAGCGACTCGGCTTCCTCGAGGTAATGGGTGGTCAGGACGATCGTGTGGCCCTCGCGGTTCAGCCGCGAGATGAATTTCCACAGTGTCTGGCGCAGTTCGACGTCGACGCCGGCGGTCGGCTCGTCGAGCACGATCACGGGCGGCCGGTGCACGAGCGCCTGCGCGACCAGCACGCGGCGCTTCATCCCGCCCGACAGCGCGCGCATGTTCGCGTCGGCCTTCTCGGTGAGGTCGAGATTGGCCATCACTTCGTCGATCCAGTCGTCGTTGCGGCGCAGCCCGAAATAGCCGGACTGGATCCGCAGCGTCTCGCGAACGGTGAAGAACGGGTCGAACACGAGTTCCTGCGGCACGACGCCGAGCGCGCGGCGCGCGCCCCGGAAGTCCTTGACGACGTCGTGGCCGAGCACCGAGATACTGCCTTCATCGGCCCGGGCGAGCCCGGCGAGGATACTGATGAGCGTGGTCTTGCCTGCGCCGTTCGGGCCGAGCAGACCGAAAAACTCGCCTTCCTCGACCGACAGGCTGACGCCCTTGAGCGCCTGAAGCGATTTGTAGCGCTTCTTGACGTGACGGATTTCTATGGCTGACATGACTGTGCGCGACGCCAGGGCCGCGACGCCTATTCTGTGCTTGCTGGGATGAAAATGGGGGCCGGACGCCGATTGGCTGCCCCGCAAAACGCTTGATTATAGGGCAAACCGGCTGGTGGGGCCGGCGCTGAAGGCGCGCGGCCTGAAGCGTGCGCGCGCCGGCTGGCGCGGCAGGCTTCGGTCGGACAGGGTCAATGTCGCCCGGTGCCTTCGATGAGCGCGTCGACGCCGTAGGCGTTCGCGAGGCTGGCGAGCTTCGGGGGGAGATTGAGGATGTCGAGGGTCGCGCCGCGCGCTTTCGCGGCGCGTTGCCATGCGAGCAGCACGGCGAGCGCGGACGAGTCGAACTGCGTCAGCGCCGCGCAATCGACGGCGGTGGCCCCCGCATCGATGCGCGCGAGACCGTCCGCGAGCGCGGACTTCGCGCTCGCGACGGTCAGCGAGGAGCCGGCTGCGAAGCCGCTCACGAAGCTTGCTTGCCCGCGGCAAGTTCCTGGTTGCGCTGCGTGAGGAACTTGATCAGGCCGTCCACGCCGCTTTGCTGGATCTTCTCGTTGAACTGCTGCTGGTACGTCTGGATCAGCCACGCGCCGAGCACGTTCAGGTCATACACCTTCCAGCCGTTGGCCGTCTTGTACAGGCGGTAGTCGATCTGGACCGGCTGGCCGTTGTTCAGCGCGACCGTCTTCACGACGACGTCGGTGTCGGCCGGATCGGCGCGGAACGGCGGGTACTGGATCTGCTGGTCCGGCTTCAGCTGCGCGAGCGCGCCCGAATACGTGCGGATCAGCAGCAGCTTGAACTGCTCCTGAACCTGCTGCTGCTGCTCGGCCGACGCCGCGCGCCAGTTGCGGCCCATCGCGAGCTGCGTGGTGCGACGGAAATCGGTGTACGGCAGGATGTCCTTGTTGACGATCGTGATGATGCGGTTGGTGTCGCCCTGCTTGATCGTCTGCTGCTTGACCTCGTCGAGCACCTGCTGGGTCGCCGTCTTGATCAGCGCCTGCGGGTTCGACTGGTCGACTTGCGCGTGAACTGCGCTGCCGAACGAGAACAGCGCCGCGAAAACGGGAATCAGGAACAGTTTTTTCATCATAGTGACCTGCATGAAGAGTCGATCCGGAGGTTGGAGCCGGTAGCTTACGCGCAAGTTCGCGAACGCTACCGACTGAATCGTTTCCGGCTGTAACGAATGTAAGTTGATCAGCGCAGCCGGATGCTCGGGAAGCGGAACCCGCCCGGCGACGGCGGCGCCACCTGCATCGGCGGCACGTGCGTTTCGCTGGCCGGGTTCGGCGATTCGGCCGTGCCCGAAGCCGGTGCGGCCACCGCCGCGCCCGATGCGCCCGCCGGCGCCGTCCCACCACCCACCGCTGCCGCGCCCGCCGTGCCGGCCGCGCCCGCCGCCGGTGCCGCGCCGTCGTCCGGCAGCTCGTACTTCGGCAGCGCGTCGTTGCTCGTCGTCGCGGCGGCCTCGCCGCGCGCGTTGCTGATCAGCATCTGGCGGCGTTGCAGGTACGCGTTACGTACGAACGAATACTTGTCGAGCGCCGCGGCGTCCAGCACGTCGCCCGCGCCCAGCAGGTTCGCACGCGTGTTGACGAGATTCACGCCGAACAGGCCCCAGCTCAGGCCGTCCGGCTTCACGTACGTGAGCGGGTTGCCGACGTAGTCGACGCCCAGGCCTGCCGTGTCGCGCAGCGTGCTCGGCCCGAGCAGCGGCAGCACGAGGTACGGGCCCGACGGCACGCCGTAGCGGCCCATCGTGATCCCGAAGTCGGCCGTGTGCTTCGGCAGTTTCGCGATCGTCGCGACGTCGAACAGGCCGCCGACGCCGAACACCGTGTTGATCACGACGCGCATGATGTCGCCGACGCCGTCCGCGATCCGCAGCTGGACGATGTTGTTCGCCGCGATGTAGACGTCGCCGATGTTCGAAAAGAAGTTCGTCACGCTGTCGCGCACCGGCTGCGGCACCACGTACTGGTAGCCCTTCGCGACCGGCTTCAGCGCATACGTGTCGACCGTGTCGTTGAACGTGTACATCGACCGGTTGAAACCTTCGAGCGGATCGCCCTTGGTCGGCGTCTGCACGGTCGCGCAACCGCTCAACGCGGCGACTGTCGCCACCGCGAGCGCGGCGTGCCTGATGCGGATCGTCTGCATGGTCATTCCCTCTTGTCTTTCTCTCGTGTGGTTATTGGGCAGCCGAGCCGGACACCGCGGACGCCGGCACCGCGACCGGTGCGGGCGCGGCCGGTGCTGCCGGTGCAGCGGACGCGCCGGATGCCGGCTTCGCGCCGCCCGCGTCGGCCGCCTTGCTGTACAGGAACTGGCCGATCAGATTCTCGAGCACGATCGCCGACTGCGTCATCGTGATCGTATCGCCCGACTTCAGCATTTCGGTGTCACCGCCCGGATCGAGGCCGATGTATTGCTCGCCGAGCAGGCCGGACGTCAGGATCTTCGCCGACGAATCCTTCGGGAACGGGTATTGGCCGTCGACGTCGATCGTCACGAGCGCCTGATACGTATTGCTGTCGAAGCCGATCGCCTTCACGCGGCCGACCACGACGCCCGCGCTCTTCACGGCCGCGCGCGGCTTCAGCCCGCCGATGTTGTCGAATTTCATCCTCACCGAGTAGGTGGGCTGAAACGACAGCGAGCTCATGTTGCCGACCTTGAGCGCCAGGAACAGCACCGCAAGGAAGCCCACCACCACGAACAGGCCGACCCAGAAGTCGAGAGCAGTCTTTTTCATCGTCATCCCAAAATTTGGCTTAGCTGAACATCAGCGCGGTCAGCAGGAAATCGAGGCCGAGTACGGCGAGCGACGCGAATACGACCGTCTTGGTCGTCGCGCGCGACACGCCCTCGGGCGTGGGCTTCGCTTCATACCCTTGAAACAGTGCAATGAAGGTCACGGCGAACCCGAACACGATGCTCTTGATCACGCCGTTGCCGACGTCGGCCCACACCTGGACCCCGCCCTGCATCTGCGACCAGAACGCGCCCGGATCGACGCCGATCAGCACGACGCCGACGAAATACCCGCCGAGCACGCCGACCGCGTTGAAGATCGCGGCGAGCAGCGGCATCGCGATGATGCCGGCCCACAGGCGCGGCGCGATCACCGTCTTGACCGGGTCGACGGCCATCATTTCGAGCGCGGTGAGCTGCTCGCCGGCCTTCATCAGGCCGATCTCGGCCGTGAGCGACGTGCCCGCGCGGCCAGCGAACAGCAGCGCGGTCACGACCGGGCCGAGCTCGCGCACGAGCGACAGCGCGACCAGCAGGCCGAGCGCCTGCTCGGACCCGTAGCGGTTCAGCGTGTAGTAGCCCTGCAGGCCGAGCACGAAGCCGACGAACAGGCCCGACACGGCAATGATCACGAACGAATAGTTGCCGAGGAAGTGGATCTGCTTCGTGACCAGCCGCGGCCGGCGCAGCAGCGGGAAGAATTCCAGCACGAGGCGCACGAACAGCCGCGTGCCGTAGCCCGCGCGCTCGAGGCCGCCGATGACGTAACGTCCGATCGCGCTGATCATGCGCGCCCTCCGCCGAGCCCGAAATCCGCTGCCAGCGGCGGGCTCGTGTAATGAAATTTGAACGGGCCGTCCGGCGCGCCGTCGATGAACTGCCGCACGCTCGGCTCGGTCGACGCGCGCAGCTCCGCGGGCGTACCCTGCGCGAGCACGCCGCCGTTGGCCAGAAAATACACGTAATCGGCGATCGCGAAGGATTCCGGCACATCGTGCGTGACGAGGATCGACGTTGCGCCGAGCGCCTGGTTCAGCGTGCGGATCAGATTCGCCGTGATGCCGAGCGAGATCGGATCGAGGCCCGCGAACGGCTCGTCGTACATGATGAGCTGCGGATCGAGCGCGATCGCGCGCGCGAGCGCGATGCGGCGCGCCATCCCGCCCGACACCTCGGAGGGCATCAGGTCGCGCGCGCCACGCAGCCCGACCGCGTTGAGCTTCATCAGCACGAGGTCGCGGATCAGGTCTTCGGGCAGGTCGGTGTGTTCGCGCAGCGCGAACGCGACGTTCTCGAACACCGACATGTCGGTGAACAGCGCGCCGAACTGGAACAGCATGCCCATCTTGCGGCGCAGCGCGTACAGGCCGTCGCGCGTCTGCGCGCCAACATCGGCGCCGTCGAACAGCACCTGGCCGCGGCGCGCGCGCACCAGGCCGCCGATCAGGCGCAGCACGGTCGTCTTGCCGCAACCCGACCCGCCCATGACGGCGACGACCTGGCCGCGCCCGAAGCGCAGGTTCAGGTTCGACAGGACGAGGCGCTCGCCATAGCCAAAGTCGACGTCGCGAAGTTCCAGCAGAGTCTCGGTAGGAGGGGGGCTCACGGAGCTGACAGTCCTTTAAGCAGAACGCCGAATTATAGGGCCTGCATTGGAATGATGTCGTGACGCCGTTCCGGGCCCTGCGGTCAATGATTGTCAAATTGTCGGGCAAAACATTGCTGCAACGCAACAACCGCCGCTCGGCAATCGATGGCGTCCGTGATCGCACTGACGACCGCGACGCTGCCGACGCCCGTCGCGAGCACGTCAGGCAACGCGTCGAGGCCCACGCCGCCGATCGCGACGAGCGGCGCCCGCGCCCCCGCGAAGCGCGCATAGCGGGCGATCCGCGCGAGCCCCTGCGGCGGCGCCGCGACCGCCTTGGTCGCGGTCGCATACACGGGACCGAGCGCGAGATAGCTCGGGCGCTCGTGCAACGCGCGCAACATCTCGTAATAGCCGTGGCTCGACAGCCCGAGCCGCAGGCCGGCGCGCGCGATCGCGGCCAGCTCGGCCGTCTCCAGGTCTTCCTGTCCCAGATGTACGCCGTACGCCCCCTCTTCTACCGCGATCTGCCAGTGATCGTTGATGAACACGCGCGCATCGGGATAGCCGCGCCCAGTCGCCACCGCGCGCGCGATTTCGCGGCGCAATGCGGCGGGGTCGGCGCCTTTCACGCGCAGCTGCACGGTCCGCGCGCCGCAATCGAGCACGCGCTCGACCCATTCGGCGTTTGGGACGACCGGATAGAGGCCGAGTTGCGCGGGGCACGGCGGGAATGCGGGCTCCGGCGCGGCGGCCAGGCCGGCGACGCGGGGAAATCGCGCGGCATCGACCGGCCACGCATCCGCGCCGCGCATTTCGTCGCCGTCACGCCACGCCAGCGCGAGCACCAGTGCGTCGATCGGCGCGAAACCGCAATCGACGAACGCGGCCAGTGCCGCGATCCAGTCGTCGGCGAGCGGATGCGCGGCTTCCAGCGCGTGGCGCACGCCCGCGGCATGCAGCGTCGCGCCGTGCTCGTCGAACTCGATCGCGACCGCATGCGGCGCTGCAGGGCGCGATGCGGCCGACGCGCGCGCCTGCGCGGCACGGTCGCCGGCCGACACGATCAGCACGTCGCCGTCGACCGGCACGTCGGGCGCCGCGACGCACAGCCGCCACGGTGTCGTGCCGGCCGGCCAGTCGCCCAGGCGGGCGCGAATCCGCTCGGCCGCTTCGGCCAGTTCGTCGGCCGGCGGCCAGAACGCATCGGCGAAGCGCGCGCTCATGCGCCGCCCCCGTCCTGGTGCCAGAACGGCATCCCGACGACCGGCGTGCTCGCGTGCGCGGTCTCGCGCGCATCCATCGGCCCGGCGAGGTAAGCCGCACGGCCGGCCTCGACACCCTGCGCGAATGCACGCGCCATGATCTCCGGATGCGTGGCCTGCGACACGGCGGTGTTCAGCAGCACGCCGTCGAAGCCCCACTCCATCACCTGGCACGCATGCGACGGCACGCCGAGCCCCGCGTCGACGATCAGCGGCACGTCCGGCAGCCGCTCGCGCAGCACGCGCAGCCCGTACGGGTTCACCACGCCCTTGCCGGTGCCGATCGGCGCGCCCCACGGCATCAGCGCCTCGCAGCCGACGTCGAGCAGGCGCCGGCCGATCACGAGATCCTCGGTGCAGTACGGCAGCACCTTGAAGCCGTCCTTGACCAGTTGCGCGGCCGCCTCGATCAGCCCGACCGGGTCGGGCTGCAGCGTGTAGTCGTCGCCGATCAGCTCGAGCTTGATCCAGTCGGTCTCGAAGACCTCGCGCGCCATGTGCGCGGTCGTCACCGCCTCGGCGACGGTCTGGCAACCGGCCGTGTTCGGCAGCAGCGGCACCGCGTGACGCTTGAGCAGATCGAAGAAGCCGGCTTCGGCGGTGCCGCCCGTCATCTGGCGGCGCAGCGCGACCGTCACCATGCCGGGACGCGACGCCGCGATCGAATCGGACAGCGACTGCAGCGACGGATAGCGCGACGTGCCGAGCAGCACGCGGCTTGCGAAGGTTTCGCCGTACAGCGTCAGCGCGTCGGCGGAAGTGAGGGACGTCATGTCGTTTTCCTGGAAGAGCGGGGGCGAACCGGCGGCGCTCAGCCGCCCGCGACGGGGTGCACCACGTCGAGCTTGTCGCCCGTCGCGAGCGCGCGCGCCGCATGCTGGGTGCGCGCGACGAAATTGCCGTTCAGCGCGACCGCGTACGGCGGACGCGCGCCGAACGCGACGAGCGCGTCGGCCACCGTCGCGTCGTCGGGCAGCGTCAGGGTCTGTTGGTTGATCTGGATGTCCATGAGGCTTGATCGAATTCGGTCGGCGGCGCGCATCAGGCCGGCTGGCGCGCGTCGTCGCGGTGATGAAGGAGCGCCGGCCAGCGCGCGGCATCGCGCCACGCGGTGAACGCATCGGCATCGGCGAATGCGCCGCCGAGCGCGGCCTGCGCGAACGCGACCGCCGCATGCGCGACTTCCGGCGCGATCATGAAGCCGTGCCGGTACAGGCCGTTGACGGCGAGCGTCGTCGCGCCGTCCCAGATCACCGCCGGGCGGTGGTCGGGCAGCGTCGGGCGGCACTGCGCATTGAGTTCGAGGATGCGCGCCTCGCCGAACGCCGGGTGCACGGAGAAGGCCGCGCTCAGCAGTTCGAGCGCGGAGCGCACGCTGACGGGCGACATGTCCTCGCCCTCCACCTCGGTCGCGCCGATCACGTACAGGTCGTCCTGTTTCGGCGCGATGTACAGCGGATAGCGCGGATGCAGCAGCCGCACGGGCCGCGTGAGCCCGATGCCCGGCGCGTGCACCCGCGCGACTTCGCCGCGGATGCCGCGCAGCGCGGGCAGCGCGGCTTTCGCGCCGAGGCCGCGGCAATCGATCGTGAAATGTGCGTCGGGCCGGTTCGCGTCGTCGATCGTCGCGTGCCAGTGCAGCTCGACGCCGCGCTGCGCGAGGCCCGCCGCCAGCGCGCGCAGCGCCTGCCGGTTGTCGAGCTGCCCTTCGCGCGGCAGCAGCAGGCCGCGCGCGAAGCGCCCCGCGAGCGCGGGCTCGGCCGCGTCGACCTGCGCGCCGGCCAGCGTGACGAAGCCGCCGTCGAACAGTTCGACCGGCGCGTTCGCGCGCACGCGTCGCTCGAACAGCGGCGCCTCCGCCCGATCCGCGTGATGCCAGACGACGAGCGTGCCGTGATGCTGGAAGAACACCGGTTCGGGCAGTTCCGCGAGCCACTGCGGCCAGCGCGCGAGCGACGCGGCGCCGAGCTCGGTGATCAGCAGCTCGGCACTCGCCGCCTCGGCGAGCGGCGCGAGCATCGCGGCCGCGATCCACGCGGCCGACTGCTCGCCGTCCGGGCCACCACGCTCGTACAGCGCGACGCGATGCCCGTCGCCCGCGAGCCGCCAGGCGATCAGACGGCCGACGAGGCCGCCGCCGAGCACCGCGAAATCCGGCCGTGAAGTATGGACGTTCATCGCGCGCCCTCCCCGCGAACTGCGCGGGGCCGTGCGACGAACGTCGACGCGCGCGCGCCGTCCCGTGCCAACGCACGCGACAGCGGATCGGGAACAGCGCAAAAGACTGAAGATTGAGCGGTCATCATTCCTTCCGTAACGCGCAACGCGCGTACCCAAAAGGACGAAACCGGCAGCAAAGGCCGGCCGGGCGGGACTCGGGCGCTGACCATGTGGGATGGCGGCCAGCGCGGCCCGGCGGGATCAGAAACTTCCCTCGCCGGTATTACCCGGATCGGGTGCGAAGGGTCTTTCTCAGCCTCGCCGCGTCGCCCGGAATTAACCGTCGGCCGCGCTCGAAGCACCCCTGTTTCGTCGTCGGCCATTAGACCATAAAAGCGGAAAGCGCCGCAAACTGTCCCCCTTGCGGCAAATTCGCCGTCGCGCTGCGCCGCTCTGGCACAATGCCCGCAGGCCGGCCGCGCGAGCGGCCGGTTGCCGCGTCACCGCCGGCCCTTAAGCGCCGTTTAAGACGCGCGGGCGACCATCCGTGCGCCCGCCGTCAGTCGGCGCCGCGCCCCGGCATGCCGTATCGCGGCGCGCGCCCGGCTTCGCCCGGCCCGCGCGCCGGCTACTCATCAGGAAGCACATGACCCAATCGATCGATCCCGTCCGCTCCGCCTCCGACGCGCCGCAGGACGAGCGCCCGGTATCCGCATGGAGCCTCATCAAGCCCTACTGGGTGTCGTCCGAATGGAAAACCGCGTGGGGATTGCTCGTCACGATCATCGTGATCAATCTCTGCGTCGTCTGGATCAACGTCAAGCTCAACAAGTGGAACGCGCAGTTCTACAACGCACTGCAGTCGAAGAACGTCCACGACTTCCCGAACCTGCTGATGCAGTTCTCGGCACTCGCGTTCGGCTTCATCATCCTCGCGGTGTACGGCCGCTACCTGCGGCAGATGCTCGGGTTCCGCTGGCGCCAGTGGCTCACCGACCGGTTTCTCGGCCAGTGGCTCGGCGATCGCGCGTTCTACCGGATCGAACGCGACCGCCTCGCCGACAACCCCGACCAGCGGATCACCGACGACCTCCAGTCGTTCGCGACGACGACGCTCGCGCTGTCGCTCGATCTGCTGTCGACGGTCGTCACGCTCGTGTCGTTCATTACGATCCTGTGGTCGCTCGCCGGCGCGCTGACGCTCTCGCTCGGCGCGACGCCGATCACGATCCCCGGCTACATGGTGTGGGCGGCCGCGCTGTACGCGGTGGTCGGCTCGCTGATCATCCAGAAGGTCGGCCACCCGCTCGTGTCGATCAACTACCAGCAGCAGCGCGTCGAGGCCGATTTCCGCTTCGGGCTGATCCGCGTGCGCGAGAATGCCGAGCAGATCGCGTTCTACGACGGCGAGAAAACCGAGACCCACAACGCGCAGAGCCTGTTCATGCGCATTCGCGACAACTGGTGGCGCGTGATGAAGTACACGAAGCGCCTCACGTTCGTGCTGAGCTTCTACGGGCAGATCGCGATCATCTTCCCGCTCGTCGTCGCCGCGCCGCGCTATTTCGCGGGCGCGTTCTCGTTCGGCGTGCTGATGCAGATCTCGTCCGCGTTCGGCACCGTCAGCGATTCGTTCTCGTGGTTCATCAACAGTTACTCGACCCTCGTCGAATGGCGCGCCACCGTCAACCGTCTGCGCGAATTCAAGCGCGTGATGGGAACGTCGCACCTGAAGGAAAGCCTGTCGCCGGCAACCGAGCACGGCGGCATCAACCTGCACTACGTCGATGCCGCGAAGCTGTCGACGTCGTCGCTGAAGCTCGCGCTGCCGAACGGCACCGCGCTCGCGAACATCGGCAACCTGACGATCGAACCCGGCTCGCGCTGGCTCGTGATCGGCAAGTCGGGTTCCGGCAAGAGCACGTTCATGCGCGCGCTGGCGGGCCTGTGGCCGTTCGGCGACGGCGCGATCGATGCGCCGGTCGGCGCGCGGATGATGTTCGTGCCGCAGACGAGCTATTTGCCGATCGGCACGCTGAAGGCCGCGCTCACCTATCCGGCCGCGCCCGACGCGTTCACCGACGACGCGTGCCGCGACGCGCTGCGCGCGTGCCGCCTCGAAGACTACGTCGGGCGCCTCGACGAGACCGGCCACTGGACGCGCGTGCTGTCGCCCGGTGAGCAGCAGCGTCTCGCCGGCGCGCGTGTGCTGTTGCACAAGCCGGACTTCCTGTTCCTCGACGAAGCGACGAGCGCGCTCGACGCAGACAACGAAGCGCGGCTCTATCACCTGTTCGCCGAACGGCTGCCGAAGGCCGCGATCGTCAGCATCGCCCATCGCGAGTCGCTGGCCGCGTTCCACGTCGGCATGATCAACGTCGAACGCGCGACCGACACCGACAAGGTCGCCGCGTAACCGCAAATCGGGATAGGGGCGGTCAGATAAACTGACCGATCCCCTCCCACACCACCCGGCATGCGGGTCCGCACCGGGCGG
>NZ_JAWRYD010000165.1:0-322 GCF_046534765.1 Burkholderia sp. SIMBA_062 | reverse complement strand
GATGAAGCTAGGTATTTGTTGTATGCGGCTCGTCGCTCACAGACTAATTTAAACCATGGCATCTAAAATCTCACTACAGGTTTCAAAATCTCCAAACGATGAGCCAGACTCAGTTGATAACTATGATGAGATTGCCGAACGTCACTTCTCCTTGGCTCGGGTTCTTGCACTCCTTCATCCTCATCGGATTTCGATCAGCTTTGTCGTATTTCTCATTGCAGTGGCGGGCGTCGCCGGTGTGGCCAGCCCTTTCTTGATACGTAGCATCGTTGACGATGCGCTACCTGCCAAAGACTTGACGCTGTTGGGTTATTTGGCAGGC
>NZ_JAWRYD010000164.1:0-323 GCF_046534765.1 Burkholderia sp. SIMBA_062 | reverse complement strand
CGCTCGCCATCACAGCTCAGCCTTCATGGGAAACGGATTTGCCTATTTCCCAGCCTAACTTCTTGTACGCGGATATCC
Source organism: Burkholderia sp. SIMBA_062 (assembly GCF_046534765.1). Classification (NCBI taxonomy): domain Bacteria; kingdom Pseudomonadati; phylum Pseudomonadota; class Betaproteobacteria; order Burkholderiales; family Burkholderiaceae; genus Burkholderia; species Burkholderia sp. SIMBA_062. Next base: position 245 of record NZ_JAWRYD010000164.1, on the reverse strand, counting down.
AATACCGCGCTTACCCTATCCTCCTGCGTCCCCCCATTGCTCAAATGGTGAGGAGGTGGTACAGGAATATCAACCTGTTATCCATCGCCTACGCCTTTCGGCCTCGGCTTAGGTCCCGACTAACCCTGAGCGGACGAGCCTTCCTCAGGAAACCTTAGGCATTCGTTGGAGGGGATTCTCACCCCTCTTTCGCTACTCATACCGGCTTTCTCACTTCTAAGCGCTCCCCAAGTCCTTCCGGTCTT